>JAFYNW010000027.1 GCA_017547995.1 Clostridia bacterium
GGCTTGTGTTATTGAGCCAAACTGGGGCGGTGGCGGAGGCGAAAAGCCTTAAGGCTTGAGATTGATATTGAAAAGCTTCTTAGCATCTCTGCAGATAGTTTTGACGTTATCCTCAAAACCCACTAAACGATTAAGAATGAGGGCGTCCTTGAGAGCAAGGATGCCTTCTTCTTTTCGTCCATGAATTGAGCAGAGAGCATAGCCCTTGTTTATAAGCAGTTCTGCAAGATAAGTCGGTCTGCCGTGACGTTTGCATAACTCGATAGCATCTTCTGTAACCGCAAGACATTCTTTGTAATTATCTGCCCTGCCGAGAGAGCGCGAAAGATTATATTTAAGCATAATTATTATGCGGATATATTCCTCGTCATCAGCACTTACTGATTTACGCTCGACAGATTTCAAAAGGCTGTTGAAAATATGTATTGCCATAGTATAATCTGCTTCATCACAATAAGTGTTGGCAAGAGCATTCAGAATAATAATATCTTCTTTGGTAAAAAAGTATTTTTCAATATTATCGAGAGAAAAATCCTTATGCAGAACACTTATTGCTTCGAGCAAAAGCTCTCTGGCTTTAATCATATTCTTTTCAGTATGAATACAGTAGATTGCCTTTGTTTCAATCAAAAACTGTGTGAAAATGATGTTATCAGCCTTGAGAGATTCGCCTTTTCTGATAAGAGCAGGCAGTTTTTCGTATTCCCTCATTCTGATGGCATCGTTGATTTTGTTCTTGATTTTCAGCTGGTCAACCCCTGTCTTACTATACGAAGCATAGTAGAAGTCCATCGGCAGATTTAATCTTTCAAGCAAGACCTCGGCAACATATTTTCTGCACTCTGCCTTGCCGTTTTCAATTCGTGAAAGCGCTGTGCGGTCAAGAACACCCTCGCACAGTTCTTCCTGTTTCATATTCAATTCTTCGCGGCGGTTTTTCAGTATTTCGCCGAAATATATATTTTCCATAGTGCCTCCTTTCGCGGAGTCTGTATAGCATTATAATAGCATAAAAGATAATGATGTGCAAGGTGGAGAAACTTTGGTAAGTTTTGACTAACTTTGCTCTTGACAAAACTGGTCAGTTATGGTAAACTATAATCGTTAGCTGAGGCTAACCTATTTTTAACGACATCAGTTAGGTTAAACTAACTTGGAGGTTTTATATGAAAACATTAGATACAATCAAGCCTGGTCATACAGTCCGCGTTACAAAGCTTGGCGGTGAGGGCGCTGTCCGCCGCCGCATTATGGATATGGGCCTGACAAAGGGCACAAACGTGTTTGTTGAACGCATGGCCCCTCTCGGCGACCCTATGGAGCTCCGTCTCCGTGGCTACAGCCTTTCCATCCGCAAGGCTGACGCAGGCTTTATCGAAGTGGAATAGGAGGAAACCGCATGAAATTAGCACTCGCAGGCAACCCTAACAGCGGTAAGACAACCCTGTTCAACGGGCTTACAGGCTCCAATCAGTACGTCGGCAACTGGCCGGGCGTTACTGTTGAAAAGAAGGAAGGCAAGCTTCTGACAGACAAGAGCATTACGCTGACAGACCTTCCAGGCATTTACTCTCTCTCGCCTTACACAAACGAGGAAATCGTGGCGAGAAATTATCTTATTAACGAGCGTCCTGACGTTATCATCAACATCGTTGATGCAACAAATCTCGAACGCAATCTTTATCTCACAACACAGCTCCGCGAAATCGGCATTCCTATGGTTGTGGCTCTCAATATGATGGACGTTGTCCGCAAGAAGGGCACTTTTATCTGCCTCAAGTCTCTCGAAGAGGCTTACGGCTGTCCTTTCGTTGAGATTTCCGCCCTCAAGAACGAAGGCTTCACAGATTTGCTCAACAAGGTTTACTCTGTAAAGGGCACTCAGCTCCAGAAGCGCCTCGTTTTCGACCATCACATCGAAGAGCACGTCAACGAGCTTGAAAATACTCTCGACGTAACAGAATCCAAGCGCTATTATGCTGTGCGACTTCTCGAAAATGATATGCAGCTCGGTATCAATATTTCCGACGAAACAAAGGAAACTGCCGAAAGAGTCCGCAAGGAACTTGAAGGTATTTTCGACGACGATATCGAAAGCATCTTCGCAACACAGCGCTACGACTACATCGGCAAGTCTATGTGCACTTGCCATAAGTGCGGCGCAAAGAAGTCCTTCGACCTCGACAAGATTCTTATGAACAAGTACCTCGCATTGCCGATTTTCGGCCTTGTGATGTTCCTTGTGTACTATATTTCCGTTACAACTCTCGGCACGATCGCGACAGACTGGGTGAACGACGTGCTTATCGGAGAATGGATTATCCCATTTGCGCAGAATATGCTGACCTCCATCGGCACAGCTGACTGGCTCATCGCCCTCATCACAGACGGGATTATTGGTGGTGTAGGCTCTGTCCTCAGCTTCCTGCCGCAGCTTGCGCTCTTGTTCTTCCTTCTCTCCCTTCTCGAAGACAGCGGCTATATGGCGCGAATCGCATTCCTTCTCGATAAGATTTTCAGAAAGTTCGGCCTTTCCGGCAAGAGCTTCATTCCGATTCTCATCGGCACAGGCTGCTCGGTGCCCGGCATTATGGCATCCCGCACAATCGAAAGCGAATCCGACCGTAAGATGACAGTCATCACGACCTCCTTTATGCCTTGCTCGGCAAAGCTTCCTGTAATCGCAATGATTGCAGGCGCTATGTTTGACGGCGCAAGCTGGGTTGCACCAAGTGCATATCTTCTCGGCATCGTGGCAATCCTTGTTTCCGGTCTGATTCTCAAGAAAACAAAGCCATTCAAGTCTGAAGAAGCGCCGTTCATTATGGAATTGCCTGCATACCACATGCCTAAGGCAAGTAACGTAATGAAGCATACGTGGGAACGCGTACGCTCCTTCGCAGTCAAGGCAGGTACTGTAATTTTCGTAGCCTGCGTTGCAATCTGGCTTATGAGCAACTTCAGTTTCGGCCTTGAAATGGTTGACAGCAACGAATCCATGCTTGCTGACATCGGCTCTGTTATCGCGCCTGTCTTCAAGCCTCTCGGCTTCGGCACTTGGGAAGCTTCCGTTGCAACACTCACAGGTCTTGCGGCTAAGGAAAACATCGTCGGCACTCTCGGCGTCCTCTATGGCTCGGGCGAGGTTGCAGAAGACGGTATCGAAATCTGGAACAATCTCCAGAACAGCTTCACACCGCTCTCCGCTTACAGCTTCCTTATGTTCAATCTTCTCTGCGCACCATGTATCGGTGCTCTCGGCGCTATCAAGCGTGAAATCGGCAAGGGCAAGATTGCTCTCTTCGCTCTCACATACCAGACAATGTTCGCATATATCGTCACGTTCGTAGTTTACAACGTGGGAAAGGTGCTTTTCTAATATGGGTAATATCATTTCAACAGTAATCGTATTTTGCATTATTGCATTGCTTATGGCTCGTGCAGTAAAGCGTATCAAAAAGCACGGTGTGTGCGAAGGCGGCTGTGCAGGATGTCCTAATGCCTGCAACTGCGGCAAGAAACAGTAATAAATCTCTCTTATAAATAAAAAAAGAAACGGTCGTTTGCAGTAAAACGACCGTTTTTTGCGTATTATATAGTTTACACAACCTTA
>JAFYNW010000246.1 GCA_017547995.1 Clostridia bacterium
CGAGCGATTGTTTCATCAGTCTTTTCTGTTACAACGTTTGGCTGGATTTCCCAGTTATTATTGAAGTTAAACCATTCTTCATAGTTATGTTCAGCAAGAACTGCATCAGCGTCCTTATCATATGTTACAGTAACGAGTGCACGAACATATGCATCTTCAGATTTTGCAAGAACTGTAACTGTTGGGTCCTTTGTGTACTGCTGATTAGGGAGAAGCTTGTACTGATTGCCTTCTTCTGTACGGCCGCCGTTTACAACGTCTGCTTCGTCCAATTTAATCTGAACGTTACCAACTGTGAATGTGTTTTCAACAGTTGCTGTGGATGTGAGGTAAGCCATTGTGCCCATTACGGAGCCGACTACCAACATGATAGCACATGTCAATGCGAGAAGTGCCTTCTTGGTGTTTTTCATAAAAACATCCTCCTTAAAAATTTTTGTTTTTTTGGTTTTTGACTATTCTTCATAGTCTGGGTTACTACCCCTCCACCGCTAATCGCGGTCCCCCTCCCCTCACAATGGGAGGCAAGTGGGGTGCGAGGGGTAATTTGTTTTTTATCTGTATCGGCTGTGCTGCGCACGCACAGCCGATGACATTCTGGATTGATTAAACGCCGCTGAGCGGCTTTGCAATCCCTCCACCAACGTTCGTTGGTCCCCCTCCCTTTACACAAGGGAGGCTGTTAAGAGAAATAACAAGGGGAAGGCTTGATTGGATGGGTTTGCTTTTGTTTTGCGGGACGTTGACAAGCACCGTCCCCTACAGGGATTTTGTTGGGGTTATTCTTCTTTCTTTTCCTTTTTCTTATCGTCGCTGTCGAAGAGGTCCGGCAGGAAGACGAGAATGAGAATAACTGCACCGATGGAGATTGCCATATAGCTGCCCGGCGGATTCTGGATGAAATCTGCAAAGTAGCCAAGCTTTGGAATACTGAAGACCGGGGAGCCTACGATATTCTTATAATGTACGAGGCTGCCGTCTTCGGCATCGTTGGCATCGCCCTTTGTTCTGTAACGGAGAACTTCGGCATCGTTTTCGTCAGGAACTACGCCGACGATACGGTGTGTCGCGAGAGTGTCTTCGTCGAGCATGAAGGTGATTACGTCGCCATCCTTAAGCTCTTTATAATCGACTTTCTTTACATATATAAGAGAGCCTGTATGGTAGGTCGGCTCCATGGAGCCGGAAAGGACTGTATAGACCTGCAGGCCGAAAACTCTGACACCTGCGAGAAGAATTGCGAGAATTGCGACGAGCGCTACGAGAATTGTTGTAAAACCGTCCCAGATTTTACGGATTTTCCTGCCCATGTTATTTATACCTCCGTTTTCATGGCTGGGATTTTGTGACCAAATTGGTCATAAAAGCGAAAACCACCGGACGACGTTTTTTCGCCTTGTCTTCCGGATGGGAAATTTCGAACTTCCAATGCATATTTATTCACGTTTGTGACTAAAATCGGCTAAATCGTGAACTTTTATTCATCAGTATGTAATCTAACCTGCATTGTTATCCTTTATTATGGTTTTAGTATATCACAACTTTTACAATTTGTCCATATTTTTCGGCCGCAAAACTAACCAAAAAGTCACAGATTTTTTCGGCAGATTGCACAATCATGGTTTTGTAAATATGCCTATGTGACCGTTTTGTGACTTTTTTGAAACAGCACGAGGTACGACGCTGTGTTTTATGACCGTTTTGTGACCAAATTGATGGGGAGTGGTCACAGAAGTATTGAACAGACGCCGTAAACGGCTGACACCTTCCCCTCGAGGGGAAGGCTTGGGTGTGACGAGTCACATTGGATATGGCGGGACGCCGAGGGCGTCGTCCCCTACATCGGGATGGTGCAAACCGTGGGAGATTCTTCGCTTTGCTCAGAATGACAGACGTCTGAAAGTTGGCACGGCAGTTTCGTCACAAGATGGTTAAATATTTTTTATAAATTTGTTATTTTGTTACCGTAGGGTATTGCTTTTGTGACTGTGATGGTATATAATACTTACATTATAATATATTGAAAGGTATACGATATGCATTACGTTATAAATTACGAGGTGTGCGCCCTGCTTTTTCTCGGCATTGTGTGCGCTGACTTCCTGAGCAAAAAGCGTCTGCCGACAAAATCGAACAGATTCTTCGAGCTGTTCATTCTGCTCGGTCTTTTCGATATCACGCTGGATATTGTTTCGGCTTACACTGTCGAAAACGTTTCTACTGTGCCGATTGCGCTCAACTACATACTCAACACGGCTTTCTATCTCCTGCAGATTGCTCTGCCTGCCGTGCTTCTGCTTTACGTCTATGCGCTTGCCGGCAATTTTGTTATTGAATACAGAAAGCAGATTCTCATTCACATGATTCCTGCTTTTGCGATGCTGGTGCTCAACCTGACGAATAATTTCACCGGCCTTATCTTTATGGTCACACGAAATGAATATATTCACGGCCCGATGTTCGTCTGCATTTATCTTGCGACTTTATATTATCTGCTTGAGGTGGGGCTGCATCTTTTCAGATTCCGCAAGTCGCTTCGCAAGATTGAAGTGCGTACTATCTATACATTTATTATATTTATATTCATTGCCGTTGCGATTCAGTTCTGTTTCCCTGCTTATCTGCTGACGGGCGTGGGCATTGCCGTTGCGATTGCCATGATGTATCTCACTCTGCAGAATCCTGACGAATTGCTCGACCTTATGACCGGCTCGTTCAACCGCAACAGCTTTATCGTTTCGCTGAAGGAGCGTATGCTCTATGACGAAACCTGCTCGGTTATCGTTGTGGCTATCGATGAGATGAAGACTGTCAATAATCTGCTTGGCGTTGATATGGGTGACGCCATTATCAGGAAGGTTTTCAGGGTTATTGCCGAATCGTCGGAGGACGAGATGATTTTCAGACTTTCGGGCGATAAGTTTGCTCTGCTTCCGTCGACGAAAATCAGCTGCAGACGTATTGCGAAGGACGTGCGTGAATCGATTTGCCGTGAGCATATCGTGAACGGCGCTGAGGTGCAGATTTCCGCCTGCGTATGCTATGGTACTGTGTCCAACGTTTACGATTATGAATATATTCTCAAGCTGCTCGAATATGCTATTCCTGTTGCAAAGGCAAACGGCAAGGGCAGTATTCTTGAAATCGACGATATGATGCTCAAGCGTTATCACCGTGAGCTTGATATTCAGAAGGCGCTTCACGAGGCGATTGAAAACGATGGCTTTGATATTTATCTGCAGCCGATTTATTCGGTCAAGACGGGCAAGTTTACTCAGGCTGAGGCGCTCGTGCGATTCCCGCATCAGAAGCTTGGCATGATTTATCCGAATGAGTTTATTCCGTACGCGGAAAAGACGGGCAATATCGTGAAGATTGGCGAGATTGTGCTCAACAAGGTGTGCCGATTCATCAGGGATAATAATCTGATGGAAACGACGGCTATCGAGCATATCGAAATCAATCTTTCGGCTATCGAGGCTTTGCAGCACAGCTTCCCGATTAAGGTTAAGAAGATACTTGAAAATTACGGCATTCCTGCCGGTTATATCGTATTTGAAATGACTGAAACTGCGGCTTCCAATGCCAATAATATCGTGGAAAACTCACTCCGCTCGCTCAACGCGCACGGCGTAAGCTTTGCGCTGGACGATTACGGCACAGGTTATGCCAATATTGACACTGTAATCCGTCTGCCGTTTTCGGTTATCAAGCTGGACAAGAGCATGGTACGCGCTTATTTCAAAAACAGAAAAAGTGCGCTCATCTTCCGTGACACTGTGCGAATGGTCAACGACCTTGATATCCTGACCGTTGCTGAAGGCGTTGAAACTGAAAATCAGTTTAAGGAAATGTCCGAGCTTGGCGTTGACTATATTCAGGGCTATTACTTCGCCCGTCCGATGCCTACCGACGAATTCCTTAAATTTATTGCCAATAATAATGCCTGAAGCTATTGATTTTTCGGAAGATTTGTGATATAAATATCTTTAGACGGTTTAAAAGCGACCGTTGATTATATCAAAGTGTGTTCAGCAGTGAGATATTTTTTCATCAGACTGACAGAAATCTGCAGGCAAGGCTTTGTGCCTTAACGAGGATTTTCGGGCAGAAATGATGGAAAAAGAGACGCTGATGAATGTGCTGTTGATTGAATCAAGGGTTGCCAATAATGTAAAGGCGTTGAAAAAGAGTGTAGCATAAAAGGTATGTCCAGAGAGGAACAGATTGGTGTGATTGTTCCC
>JAFYNW010000247.1 GCA_017547995.1 Clostridia bacterium
TATGATAAACGCCCATATAAATACGGCTTTAAAATGACCATAAAAGGCGGCATCACAGTCAGGGAAGAGGCAATCGAGGATGCAATTCTTGCAAAAAAGCTTCTCGAAAGCGACAGCCGCATCGATAAAAACAACATTTTCATCGTGGGACACAGTATGGGCGGTATGCTCGCGCCTCGCATCGATGCCGAGGGTGGAAATTTCAAGGGCCTTATCATTATGGCTGGCACACTCCGTACGTTGAAGGAGGTCCTCGAGGACCAGACGGCAGAAATGCTCGGTCAGATGAGCGGCATAATGAAATGGCTCACCGAAAAGCAGGTGAAGAAAATTATGAAGGGCTTCGACGGTCTTGAAAATCTCATCGATGACGAGGCGAAAAAACGCAAGTTTGGCAATGGCGTCACCATGTATTATTTCAAGGAAATGGACTCATTCCCAACAGCTGAATGTCTGAAAAACACAGAAAAGCCTGTCCTTGTGATGCAGGGGGATAAGGATTTCCAATGCAAGGCAGAGGTGGATTTTGCCGGCTACAAAGCCTTGCTTGAAGGTAAGGAAAACGTCACCTTCCGTCTTTACGAAAATCTCAACCACTGCTTTGTGCCGTCTGTCTACGGCAAAATCACAAAGGCAAAGCAGGAATATAATAAAGAACAGCATATCGGCGAAAACGTCATTGCCGATATTGCCGGGTGGATAAAGGGGGTAATTTAATGGCTTTACAGAATACACTCAAGGCCCTTGCCGACCCTATCAGACGCGAAATCCTCAATATGCTCAAAAAAGGTCGTCTGAGTGCAGGGGAAATCTCGGCAAACTTCACCGTCACGGATGCATCAATATCCCGTCATCTGTCGGTGCTCAAGGAAGCCGATTTAATCCGCGACAGCCGTGAGGGCAAGTTCATTTTCTATGAGCTCAATGCCTCGGTGCTCGAAGAAATCATGCTTTGGATAACCGACCTGAAAGGAGAGCAGTAAAATGAAAAAATACACGAATAAAATCATCATCACGTCGCTTGTGATTCTCATGCCAATGGTGGTTGGCTTCATAATGTGGAATAAACTCCCTGATATTATGCCGACACATTGGGGATTTGACGGTCAGGTGGACGGATATTCAGACAAGCTTGCCGCCGTCGTGACAGGTCCGCTTCTTCTGCTTGCAGGACATCTTTTATGCCTTTTCGTCACAGCGAAGGACAGCAAAAATGCAGAGCGCAACGAAAAAATGTTCAATATCGTAATGTGGATAATGCCTGTGATATCCCTTATCACAAGCTACGTAACCTACTCTGCGGCAATGGGCAACGCAAATACAATCGACCGTATTATGCCGATATTCATAGGTCTTATCTTCGTCGTAATCGGCAACTATCTGCCAAAATGCCGTATGAATTACACAATAGGCATCAAAATCCCGACGGTCTATACAAGCGAAGCAAACTGGTATGCAACACACCGTATGGGCGGCAAAATGATGATGCTCGCAGGCTTCCTCACAATGCTCTCGGCGGCTTTTGAAGAAGATATTTTCGTTTCATTCCTCCTCACAGCCGTAGTCATCGCCGCAATCGTCCCTATGATTTATTCATATATTTTCTATAAGAAGGAAAAGGCGGCAGGCAAGGAGCTTCAGCCTCTTGGTTATGTGAGAATAGGCAACAAGACCAGGAAAATCAACGGCGCGGCCCTCGCTTGCGTACTGATTTTCGTCGTTGCAATTATGTTTACAGGGGAAATCGAATTCAATATGGGCGAAGATTTCCTTGAAATCACGTCATTCTGGTATAGTGACTTTGCGGTGAAATATGACTCCATCGACAGCATCGAATACCGCGAGGACTTCAGCACAGGCTCACGTACAATGGGCTTCGGCAGTGCCAAGCTTCTTATGGGCACCTTCACAAACAAGGAGTGCGGCACCTATACTCTCTATGCATACACAGGGGCAGACGCTCATATCGTTATAAAGAGCGGGGAAAAGACTCTTGCCATCGGCTGCAAGACTGTCGAAGAAACTCAGGCTCTCTATGATAATCTTCTTGCAACTGTACAATAAAAGGGGTATAATAGAGCCATCAGTAAATAATAAAGGAGATATCCTATGAAGAAGATTCCAATTATCATCGACTGTGACCCTGGTGTTGACGACAGCTACGCTCTCGCTCTTGCCAATTCTCACGAAGGCTTTGAAATTCTCGCTATTACAGCGGTTGAAGGCAATCTGCCTGCCTCTGTCACAAGAAGAAATGCTCTCTGCATCCGCGAAGAGCTTGGCATAAATTGCCGCATCGGCTATGGTGCAGAAATGCCGCTCAAGAAGGAATACACACGCGGTGCCGCAAGCGTACATGGCGTTTCAGGTGTCGGCACGTTCGTTTTCGATGAGCCAAAGCTTGCTCCCGATGAAATGCCTGCATGGGAAATCATCTATGACGAAGCCGTAAAGCACAAGGGCGAAATGATTCTCTTTGCAGTCGGACCTCTTACAAATATCGCAATCTGCCTTGAAAAGCACCCTGATTTGCCTCAGCTTCTCAAGAGATTCGTCATTATGGGCGGCGGTACATTCGGTAACGTCAGCTCCACAAATAAAACGGCTGAATTCAATATCTGGGTAGACCCACACGCGGCAAAGTACGTCTTTGAAAAGATGGACGTATGGATGGTCGGTCTCAACGTAACTCACGCGGCGGCAGTTGAAATGACAGACTTTGACGAAATGGTTGAAATCTGCGGCAATGCCAAGAATGCCCGCTTTATCAGAGAACTTTCCACATTCTCCAAGAAAAATTGCATGGAAACAGGCGCGGACAATAACGTAATCCACGATGCAGTTGCAATCGCCTGCGTTATGGACGAAACTGTGGTCGGCTTTGAAGACCACTATGTATTCGTCGAGGACGGCGACTGCGATAATATCGGTCAGACAGTCATCGACTTTGAAAAGAAGTCAGGCAAGGCACCAAACTGCCACGTTGCAATGAAGGTCGACCAGAAAAAGTTCGTGAATATCATCAAAGATATGTGCCGCCACTACGCACAGAAATAATTTCGTCAACAAACAAAAAAGCCACCCAATCGGGTGGCTTTCCTTATAATCTTACGTAAATACCTGCCTCTACACTTGCCTTCCTTGTGTAAAGGGAGGGGGACCACCTTTGGTGGTGGAGGGATTGAAAGAAACTGAAATAATCAGATTCGCGATATTACATAAATACGTTAGTTACGAAAATTTCAAGGCCGATGAAAATGAGAATTGCACCGCCGAGGATACCAGCCTTGCCTGCAAGCTTTGTGCCTGCCTTCTTGCCGATAGCAAGACCTGCAAAGCAGATGAAGAATGTTACAACGCCAATGATAAGGCAGGAAATGAGAGCTTCAAGGAAGTTGTAGTTGGAAATTGTAAAGCCGACGGAAAGAGCGTCGATAGAAGTTGCAATACCCTGCACCATAAGAGCGCCGAGAGTAAGCTCTGTCTTTTCAACCTCTTCGTCACCGCCCTTGATACCTTCTATAAGCATCTTACCGCCGATATAGCCGAGAAGAGCGAGAGCGATGTAAGGGATGCACTTTTCAAAGAGCGCAAACTTCTGTGCGATAGTGGATACGCAAATCCAGCCGATGAGCGGCATAGCAAACTGGAATGCAGCGAAAATGCCTGCAATAGCGGACATTCTGCCCTTCTTCATGCCTGTGTCGTTGAGGCCGTTTGCAAGGGAAACAGAGAATGCGTCCATCGCAAGACCTGCGCCAAGCAGAATGCTGTTAAAAAGCAATGTGAAACCGAGATTCATTTAATCTTCCTCCATAATAAAAAATCCAAGCGGCATAGCCTACTTGGAACAAAATAAAAAGACTCCATGTATAGCTATCCCATATAGCATACATGAGTCTCGCAAATTAAAACAAGCCAGACCTTTCGGTCAGTATGTTGACGTGTTACGCATAAAAGCGCTTGCTACTCCCTCATACATCAATATAATACCATATACTGCCAGTTTTGTCAATACAAAAATCCCCTCCATCGCTTTGACAGAGGGGAAGACTTTATTCAATAAGCTTGAAATGCCTTGCGATAATATCGCAGACCTCCTCACGCGAGTCCTTGCCGTCATCTTTACGGACGAAGGTGAAAAATCCGCTTTCGGCATACTCCCTGTAATGCTTTTCGCCGTTGATAAGAGCAAGTCCCTGACGATAATTTTCCATCACAACCTCAGGATTTTCACAGCTGTCGATAATGCTGAGAATAAATTGCTTGTCAGGGTCACTTCTGTCGAAAAATCTGTCCACACTCAGCGAAAGGGGAGAAAGCATAACGGCAACGTGGTCGTAATCTGCAATTTCACGCAGGATATCAAGGGGA
>JAFYNW010000248.1 GCA_017547995.1 Clostridia bacterium
AGACGGGATGCCGAGGGCGGCATCCCCTACGTTAAAACTAAGTTTGCTCCGCAAGTGAAGAAACGAAGCACACTTCGTGCATGAAGTGTTGCCAAGGGCAACGTTGTTGTATCTCCGATGGATTGGATAGGGCGCACTGCGTGCTTGCGGGAGCGGCAAGCGGCTCCCCTACGGAAACGTAGGGACAAATCACGATTTGTCCGCGGGACGTCGAGGGCGCCGTCCCATACGGTAAAACTAAGTTTGCTCCGCAAGTGAAGAAATGAAGCACACTTCGTGTATGAAGTGTTCCTGCGGAACGTTGTTGTATCTCCGATGGATTGGATAGGGCGCACTGCGTGCTTTCGGGAGCAGCAAGCGGCTCCCCTACGGAAACGTAGGGACAAATCACGATTTGTCCGCGGGACGTCGGGGGTGCCGTCCCCTACGGTTTTGCTAACCTACGATGATTTTGCCGTCAGGGTATTTGATATTGGATTCCTTTCGGCCGCGGACGATGATTGCAAGGCCGAGAGTTATTATGCCCACTCGTCCTACGTACATCATTGCTATCAGCAGCAGCTTTGAAGGAATTGACAAAAGCGGTGTGATTCCTTCGGAAAGTCCCACAGTAGCGAAGGCCGAAACGCACTCAAACATTGCCGTTTCAAAGGCTACGCCGTCCAGCATACTGAGCACAAGCGTGCCGCCGAATACGCAGAATACCCCCACCATGATGATGGTGATTGCGTCGAGCACGTATCTGTAGGAAAGATTTCTGCCCCACACGATGATGTTCTGTCTGCCTCTCAGGGTGCTGATGGCAGTAAGCACAAGCAGGGTGATTGTGACAGTTTTGATGCCACCTGCCGTCGAGCCTGGCGAGCCGCCGATAAACATAAGCAGCATTGTGAAGGCTGTGGATGCCGGGGTGAGATTTGCCTGCCCCATCTGGTCCATCCCCGCTGTGCGTGTCGAGACAGACTGGAAGAAGGACAGGAGTAATTTATCGAAAATGTTCTTGTTTTCAAGTGTAAGAGGGTTATTCCACTCGGCAATCAGGAAGAAAATCGTGCCTGAAACGAGCAAAACAGCCGATGAGGTCAGCACAAGCCTTGTATGGAGGCTGAGTCTTTTGCCCTTCCCTGAGGAAAGCACGTCATCCCATACGTAGAAGCCGAGGCCGCCTAAAATTACCAGCAATGCGATAGTGAGAGTCACTGTGAAGTCGCCTGCGTAATAAGCGAGGCTGGAAAACTCGCCCTTCACGCCCATAAGGTCGATGCCTGCATTGCAGAATGCCGAAACCGAATGGAAAACGCCCTTCCAGATTGCATCCTTCAGCTCAAAATCCTTTGCAAAGCGGACGGCAAGAATCACCGCGCCGCAAAGCTCGACGAGAAGGACGTTTTTGATGGTTTTTCTGGCAAGGCTGACGATGCCCGACATACTGTCGAGGCTGATTGATTTGCCGATGAGTACGCGCTCACGGATTGTGATTTTTCTGCCGACAAAAATCGACAAAGCGGCAAGCATGAGCATAAAACCCATACCGCCAATCTGAATCATGGTGAGAATCACGCATTGACCGAAAAAGCTCCAATGGGTATAGGTGTCCACGACGACAAGACCTGTTACACAGGTCGAAGTTGTGGCTGTGAAGAGAGCCGAAACAAAGTCGGTCGGCTGACCTGACCTTGACGACTGAGGCAGCATGAGAAGAATGGTGCCTGCAAGGATTATGAAGGCGAAGCCGAGGGCGATGACCTGCAACGGGTCACGATACGGCTTGCGCTGTTTTTTCGGTCGGTTTCGTAATAAAGTCATAAAATCAGTTGTATTTTTGCGCAGCAAAAGTTATATTGCCGACGCAGTTATATTATGCTATGCATAGTTATATTTGCCCGTGGGCAAGTTGACGTGTCGTTGACAGTTATTGTGTGACAGGTCACATTTATTGAGACGGGATGCCGAGGGCGGCATCCCCTACGTTAAAACTAAGTTTGCTCCGCAAGTGAAGAAACGAAGCACACTTCGTGTATGAAGTGTTCCTGCGGAACGTTGTTGTATCTGCGATGCATTGAATAGGGCGCACTGCGTGCTTGCGGGAGCGGCAAGCGGCTCCCCTACGGAAACGTAGGGACAAATCACGATTTGTCCGCGGGACATTCATGAACGTCTCCTACAGATTGTACAAATCGGGCAATTTTCCACTTAATATAAAACACACAAAGCGGACATTATAAAATGTCCGCTTGGAGAGTATGCTTTAAGGTTTCATTGTTGGGAACAGGATAACGTCACGGATGGAGTCAGAGCCTGTGAGAAGCATTACACAGCGGTCGATACCGATGCCGAGGCCGCCTGTTGGTGGCATACCGTATTCGAGAGCGTTGATGAAGTCGTCGTCCATCATTTCTGTTTCGTCGTTGCCCTTGTCGCGGAGTTCAACCTGCTTCATGAATCTCTGCTTCTGGTCGATTGGGTCGTTGAGTTCGGAGAACGCATTACCCATTTCGCTGCGGCAGATGAAGAGCTCGAAGCGTTCTGTGAGACGTGGGTCGGATGGGGAACGCTTTGCAAGTGGGGAAACGTCAACAGGATGCATTGTGATGAAGGTTGGCTGAACCATGTGCTGTTCAACCTTCTGGTCATAGCATTCATAGAGAGCGTGGCCCCATGTTGGTTCAACGCCTTCCATGTCAACGCCAGCAGCGATAGCAGCCTTAACTGCTTCTGCATCGTCGTTGATAGCCATAAAGTCAACACCGAGGTATTCCTTGACAGCTTCAGCCATTGTCATACGGCGGAATGGAGCTTCGAGGGAAACCTTTTCGCCCTGCCATTCAACTTCGTATGTGCCGAGGATGTCACGAGCTGCGCCGGAGAGGAGGTCTTCAAAGAGGTCCATCATACCGTGGAAGTCTGTGTATGCCTGATAGAGCTCAACTGTTGTGAACTCTGGGTTGTGCTTTGTGTCCATACCTTCGTTACGGAAGATACGGCCTACTTCGTACACTCTTTCGAAGCCGCCGACGATGAGACGCTTGAGGTGAAGCTCTGTTGCAATTCTCATGTACATATCGATGTCGAGTGTGTTGTGGTGTGTGATGAATGGACGAGCTGCAGCACCGCCTGCGAGTGTGTTGAGGACCGGTGTTTCAACTTCCATAAAGCCACGGTTGTCAAGGAAGTTTCTGAGGTACTTGACAAACTTACTTCTGATTTCGAAGTTGCGGCGTACGTCTGTGTTTACGATGAGGTCAACGTAACGCTGACGGTAACGTGTTTCTGTGTCCTTGAGGCCGTGCCACTTTTCTGGGAGCGGACGGAGGGACTTGGAGAGAAGCTTGAGTTCCTTTACGTGGATGGAAATTTCGCCTCTTCTTGTCTTGAATACAAAGCCCTTGATACCGATGATATCACCGATGTCGAGCTTCTTGAAGCGTTCGTATTCTTCGATGCCGATTTCATCGATCTTTACGTATGCCTGGATACGGCCTGTCTTATCGAGGATATCGCAGAAGGAAGCCTTGCCCATTTCTCTCTTGGACATCATACGCCCCGCCAACACAACGTCAACGTTTTCCATTTCTTCGAAGTTTTCCTTGATAGGAGCTGCGTGGTGTGTTACGTCGAACTTTACTTCAGCGTAAGGGTCTCTGCCTTCGTCCTGAAGGCTCTTGAGCTTGTCTCTTCTGATCTGAAGAAGCTCGGAAAGCTGTTCAGCCTGCTGTTCTTCAGTAAGCTCTTCCTGCATAATCATTTCTTCGTTCATAGTAAGTCCCCTTTTTATCTGGAAATTTCCAAAATCTTATACTGCTGCTTGCCTGCTGGTGCTTCAACAACTGCGATTTCGCCAACCTTCTTGCCGAGCATACCGATACCAAATGGAGATTCATCAGAGATTCTGCCTTCCATTGGCTTAGCTTCCTGAGAGCCTACGATATAGTATTCTTCGATATCGCCCCATTCGAGGTCTTCAATCTTAACCTTGCAGCCTGTTGTAACCTTTTCAGGCACTTCGTCGGATTCTTCAATGATTTCGTGGTTTTCGAGCATATTTTCTACTTCTGCAATACGGGAGTAGAGCTTGCCCTGTTCGTTCTTAGCTTCATCGTATTCGCTGTTTTCGGAAAGGTCACCGAAGGAACGAGCTTCCTTAACCTGGTCTGCAACTTCCTTTTCACGTACTGTCTTCATGTATTCGAGCTCAGCCTTGAGTTCTTCGTACTTGTGAAGTGTCATTCTGAATTTCTTCTGCATAGTGATGTGTGCTCCTCATTTATCTGATTATTTTTTAGTCATAGCGGAAAAACGCATAGAGTTTATGCGTTATAACATATTATATGGCTTAATTGAAAAAATGTCAAGGGAAAGTTTGTAATAACAGGGAAATATGAGCAGAAGGTTGGAATGCGGGTGACGTTTTAATGAAAAATGAATAATTCCGGTGTATGCGGCGTATTGGATAAGCGGACGAGCCCGGGCAAATTAAGTTTGCTTCGCAAGTGAAGGAGTGAAGCGCGCTTCGTACACGAAGTGTTGCCCTTGGCAACGTTGCGGTGTGACAAGTCACATTGAACAGGGTGGTACGTCATAAATGCCGTACCCTACGGATTGACCACGAAAGAATGGTTGTAGGGTGCATTCACGAATGCACCGCGGACAATTCGTGAATTGTCCCTACGGGTTTGGCGGCGGGATGATATAACAACCGCGAAATACATGGTGTCAGATTTGAAAGGCAGGTGTCAGATTGAAACTCCCCAAGTGTCAGATTTGCAAACCTGGTGTCATCTGTGACACTTCCGAGGTGTCATTTTTGCGACTTCCCAGGTGTCATTTTTGACACCCTAAATATATAATATAAATAAATAATATAAAAGATAAATCAAAGAAGATATATGCGCGCACGCGCGCGTGACGTGATTGATGGATTTTGTTTTTTGGGTTTTTATTTTCTCTCCCTCAGTCTTGCTGACGCAAGCCAGCTCCCTCGTCAGAGGGAGCCAAGAAAAATGATGTGTCTGCGACGCATTGGTTAAGGCGGGAGGGCGCAGAGACCCTCCCCTACATTCTTTTCGGGACGTCATAAATGCCGTCCCCTACAAAACGGAAATTTTCTAGGAAATATTTCACTGATAAATTTCACTTTTTGCTGATAGAATGTAATCACGATAAAAAATTACGGAGGA
>JAFYNW010000249.1 GCA_017547995.1 Clostridia bacterium
AGGTGGATTGCGAGAGATGGGATGATGAGGAGTGGCTCGTGAACGTTTACGTTGACAGTCTTGATGCCCTTGTCAGCGCGTACGCAGAGACGACCTGCAACGGAGAGAGGTCTGTCGAACCAACCGCGTACAATCATACCGCCGTATGGTTCAACTGTAACGCGTTCGATACCACCGTCAATCTGGGAGCCTGCTGGCTTGATACGGAAGCCAGGGTAATCGTGGTGAGCACCGGACATTCTGAAGCCTGTGTCAGCAACAGATTCTGTACCCATTCTGAAAGCTACGAGCTGAGAGCCGTCCTTTTCGAAATAGTAGAGTTTGCCCTTTTCAAGATTCCAGACAGCGTTTTCCTGAAGCTCAATTGCGTCTGCCTTAGCGAGCATATCGCGAAGGAGCTCGATGGACTGGAATGGTGTTGGAGCTGCATTGAGAAACTCAAGCATAGATTTAGCGTAAGCTTTTTTATCCATAGTTTTAATCCTCTTTTGGTTTATTTGAGCCTTCCACTCGAGGGGAAGGGGGACCATCGTAAGATGGTGGATGAGGTGTAGGCCAAAGGCCGTTTATTTAATCGCCCCACCCTTTAATTTTATCATATTTATATGTGCGTTGCAAGTTGAAAATGTTTTCGCTCCCTCCGTCACGTTTTCACGTGCCACCTCCCTCTATGAGAAGGAGGCTTTTGATTTGATTAAGCCAAAGGCCCCTTTAATTTAAGGGGGCTGTCACGAAGTGACTGGGGGATTATTTTGAATCGCGCAGTAAGCACATATCGCGCACGATAGTGCACTACAAAATAGTCACGTTCTTTACTGCAATATATGGCAATTCGGAAGAGCCGTCGTTGACTGTTTCAGCAGAAATTGCATCGATATTCATAAGCAAATCGGAAAGATTTACAGAAATCATAGTTTCGCGTGCTGCTTCGCAAAGCTTACCATTCTTGATATAGAAGCTGTTCTTTGCAATACCGGAAAGGTCACCCGATGCACCTGCATAGCCGCCGGAGAAGCGGTTGATGATAATACCGTCTTCGATGGATGCGATAATTTCATCAAGAGGCTTTTCGCCCTTTGGAATAGTATAGAATCTGCCGCCCGACTTTCTGCGTGGGAGACCTGTCTTGGATGCTGTGTAATGGTCGGCAAACATACCCTTGAGTACACCGTTTTCGATGATAGGCTGGTCTTCAGCAATAAAGCCATCGTTTGTGAAATGCACGTTATAAGCCATATTTTCACTGAGAGGCTTGCTGTAAAGGCTGAAATTATCGCAGGCTACCTTTGTGTCCAAAGCATTCTGCCACTTACTGCCGCCGCCAACGAGAGCGTTAGGGGATGCGTAAGCATTCATAAGCTGACCGAGGAAATCCTTGAGGCAGTGTGGTGTGACGAGGAGTGTGCCAACAACCTTTTCAGGATACTTGTGAGTGTGTACCATCTTTTCAGCCTGAGCGAGATTCTTGGAAACGAGAGCCATATCCATAAATGGAGTGTCAAGGTCCTTGGTTGTAAAGCCGTAGATGTTGAAGGAGGAGTTGAGGTCGCCGTCAAAGCCGGAGAACATAAGAGAAACAGAGTATACGCTTTCGTATTCTGTAATATCAACACCGAAAGTATTCTTGTAAATGCTTTCTTCAAGAGTATAAAGCACAATCATCTGACGCATAAGCACGTTAGGATACATTTCGCGTGCCTTGTCGAGGAATTCGTTTGTGCGGAAAATCATCTTTTCAAGGTCAGGCTCCTTGGCAGGAGTGCCGAATACCTTGACGACAGGCTCTTCATTCATAGCAGGCGTTGCGTCGACCTTCGCGCCCTTTGAGTTGTCAAGACAGCTCTGAGCCGCTTCGTCGATGACGTTAAGCTCGGAGGAGCTGATGGAGATGCCGCCCATCTTATCGTCGAAATAACCCTTCATATCGATGGATGTTTCGCCGTTGATTGTTCTTAAAAGCTCAATCTGACCTGCAAGAGCGTTTACTTCCCATGTTGTGGAGAAAGTACCGATGCACTGAGCCTTCTGTGCGCCTTTATTTTTAAGAGCTTCGAGAGCGTAATTTACGATTTCACAGTTTTTCATAATTATCTACCTCCTAATGTAGCGCGGCACTTGAGAGCAGGACCGCCCATTGCGTTGCCCATTGGCTGCTTTTTACCGCAGGTGCCGTTGGCTGCCCACTTAACTGTATCACCAACCATAGAAACTGTCTTGAGCATATCGAAAGCAACGCCTGAAAGAGTTGTATCACGGATAGCCTTGCCGAGCTGACCGTCCTTGATTTCGTAGCCCATTGTGATGCCGAACATAAACTCACTTGTGCCGTCAGCCTGACCGTTGCCCCAGGAGATGAGGTAATAGCCCTTTTCTGTCGACTTGATCATATCTTCAAGCTTATCCTTGCCAGGCATAATGCATGTGTTTCGCATACGAACGAGAGGCTCATCCTTGTAGTTGAATGCTCTGCCGTTGCCCTTTGGAGTTGTGTTGATGAGCGGAGCGTCAAAGCGGTTGGACATATAGTCGAGAAGGATACCATTCTGGATTACGATAACGTCTTCAGCCTTTGTGCCTTCGTCATCAACGTAGATTGGAAGCGGCACAGTTTCGCCCAATGCTGTGTGAGCAAAGTCGATAAGAGTTACAAGGTCGGAGCCGACTCTCTGGTTGCGGCAGGATTTAGCGATAGAGCCGCCTCTGATAAGGTCACTTTCAACTGTGTGGCCCACAGCTTCGTGAGCAAGAATACCTGCAAGAGCGGAGTCGAGGATAAGGTCGTGCTCGCCGGCAACAGCGTAAACGCCGTCCTTCTTGTCCATAAGCATATTGTAAAGAGTATCGAGCTGTTCATCGTAGTCGGATGGATTCTTGAAATGGTCAGCGAAAAGACCGCCGCCGCCAAGTGTGCCTGTGATATCGACAGGAGCGCCGTTTGCGTCCTTTGTCACAAGCTTGATTTTGATGTGTACACGTGGAAGCACACGCTCAACGTCAAAGCCGTCTGTCACAGCAAGAGAAACAGTTGTGCACTGCTCGATGAGATGGACTGTACGGGAAGCAAGGTCCTTATATCTGTTTGCAATGTGAGCGTCAAGCTGAGTCATAAAGTCGAGGAGATAGCTCTGAGGATGCTTTACAAACTTTGTGTGAGCAGGCATAAAGCCTCTTGGGATTTCAGGAAGCTTGTAATTTTTATTCTTGGAAGTGAGCGCCATGACGTCAGCATTGTGCTGAGCATCCTTGAGGGCAGTCTTTATAGCTTCCTCGGAAAAACCAGGGCAGGAAGATGCGCCAAATACGCCGTCCTTATATGTACGGGCAAAAATACCGGAAATATCGCTCTGTGAGTTTGCGATGATATTGCCCTGAGTAATCATAATAGTATTTGCATAGTTGGTATGGGCACGAAGCTCAGTAGGAGCAGTAATCCCATTGAGATATGGCTTGAGAATATCGACGTTCATATTCATTTCCTCCATTATAATTGTTGATACCTTAATTATATAATCTACATAAAGAAAATGCAACACTATAATTGGCTTTTGGCAAAAATAGCATAAAATCTTTGAGCATAAATACCAAAATACACCCCTTGGAATTATCCAATATTCACATAAATAAAATTTATATTCAAAAGGGATAAACAAATTGGGAAAAGTATGTTATAATATGCTCATCAAGTGAAAAAACCGGTCGACCGGCGAAAAGGGGAGTGGCACAATGTTGTTCACAATGGAGAAAACTCTGACGCTTTCTTCGATGGAAAATGCCCGTCTTATCGTTAAGGGTGAGCATTTCACAAACAACCTTAAAGGTGTAAGTATAATAGAAAACTTTGCAGATATGGGAAACAAGGAGGGCTATGCCGCAATAGTCCTTGACGGCAACGTTTCCTATCTTCGCGACTGCATTGCGAGAGTGAAAAACAGCGGATTTTACGGCATCATCACAAAAAATCCTTCCGATGAAATGGCAGAAATATGCGCAGAGCTGAATCTCACCCTCATCGGCATACCACAGAGCTGTCACTGCCACAGAATAGTCGAGCAGATTGCCGATGCTATTCTTAAAATATATTCCGAAAGAGCAGAGCTTATGTACAAGGCCTACGACGAGTTCTGCAGCACAGATACAGAGGGCGAAGAAAACAGCGGAACAACAGTCGATGACATTGCCGATATGCTCGGCACAAGGATAGTCACCTATTACGAAAACGGCAGAATCGGCTCGGCAGGCGGCTTCAAGCCGGAGAGTGCAAGAGTCGCAGAGCTGGGCGAAGAAAATGATGGCCGCAGCATAATCAAGATTGGCGAGCAAATAATGAAGGGCTATATTCTGCCTTTCAGAGTGATTGGCAAAACTCTCGGCCGTCTCTTCATTCAGGTTGAGGAGGAGCGTGAGCTTGATGACTTTGAAAAGTCGGCAATCAAGATTCTCATGCTTTCGGTGACACTCAAGTCGACAAAGAGCATGGCTGTCGATGAAATCGAGCTCAGATTGAAAAACGACCTTGTCAGCGACCTTCTCTCAGGCAGCTACAGCTCGGAAAGAAGCGCCGTCCTCCGCGCAAAGGACATAGGATGGAATATCGAAAAGCCTTTCATCGTGGCGACAATGCACGCCGATGCAGCGGTGAAAAACATCAATAAGGCTATCAGAATAAACAGAGCTCTCCGCGAAGGCATGAATGCCATTATGGATGATATGCTTGGCAGCGAGCAGAGCCATATTATCGGCATCACAGGCGACGTTGTCAACGTACTGTGGCCATACGACAGTGAAAAGAGCTATACAGCCAATGCGGACGATATCCGTCAGGCTTTCGAAAGACTTTACGAAGAAAATAAGGAATATCTCGAGCTTTCCTCCTATTCAGGTGGTATAGGCGGCAAGACAAACGGCGCAGGCGATATCCGCAAGAGCTATAACGATGCGGTAAACGCTATGAAGTACGGCGTTATGACAGGTGGCATCAACAAGACGTACGACATGAACGGTCTTGGTCTGTATAAGCTTATCATCCGAATGGGTTCACGCGAGGAGATGGAAAGCTTTATTCCAAACAACCTCCGCAGACTTATCGAATACGACAGCGCATCGAAAAACGTGCTCGTCAATACTCTCGACGTATTCCTGCAGTGCGACTGCAATATCACAAAGGCGGCAAGCGTGCTTGATATCCATTATAAGTCGCTTGTATACCGCATCTCGCGCATCAAGGAGATTATGGAGCTTGATACTCTGGATGGCGACGTCCGTCTTGAAATTCAGCTTGCATTCAAGATTCTCCATATTATGAACAGCATGAATCAGTAAGCAATAAAGCCTCCCTCATTAACGACCATCAAAGGAGAATACCTATGGGTATCGACACAACAAAATATAATATAAATATCGGCAATATGAAAAAGGGCATCCGCAATGCCATCACAGACGTCAAAGGCGTCAAGGTAGGTCACGTCACCCTCAAGGATGGCGATGCGCATACAGGGGTTACGGCGATTCTTCCTCACGAAGGCAATATCTTCAAGGAGAAAGTTGTTGCCGCAACCTACGTCATCAATGGCTTCGGCAAGAGTATCGGCACAGTGCAGATTGATGAGCTTGGCACAATTGAAACCCCAATCGTACTGACGAATACTCTCTCTGTCGGCACAGCGGCAACGGCTTTGGTCAAGTATATGCTCGAGCAGAATGAGGATATCGGTGACACAACGGGCACAGTAAATCCTGCAGTCTGCGAATGTAACGACGGCAATCTCAACTGCATCCGTCAGCTTTTCGTAAAGGAAGAGCACGTGCTCGAGGCATTGCGTATCGCAAGCGAGGACTTCGAGGAAGGCGACGTGGGCGCAGGCACGGGTATGATGTGCTACGGCCTCAAAGGTGGCATCGGCACAGCCTCCCGTATAGTCGAGCTTGACGGCGAGGAATATACAATCGGCGTGCTCGTTATGAGCAATTTCGGTGTGACAGACCGTCTTATCGTCGATGGTGACAAGCTTGGTCAGCGCATCAAGGACAAGTGGGCAGAAGAGGACAAGGGCTCGATTATCATCATTCTTGCAACAGATATCCCTGTCAACGAGCGTCAGCTCAAGCGCCTCTGCAAGAGAGTGCCTGCAGGTCTTGCACGCACAGGCTCATATTACGGCAACGGCTCGGGCGACGTGGTCTATGCCTTCACAACTGCAAATAAGGTCAAGCATTATGAAGAAAAGGCCATCGTTGAAACGAAAACTCTCCACGAGGATAAAATCAACAGCTTGTTTATAGCTGTAACAGAAGGTGTGGAAGAAGCTGTCCTCAGCTCGATGCTCCACGCAGATACAGTCGTGGGCAGAAACGGCAGAATCGCCCACTCCCTGACAGAATATATGGATTTGTAAAATATAAAAGGCACTCGTCTGAGTGCCTTTTTATGCCTGAATCCAATGTACTGATGAAAAAGCTCTTTACTTTTCCTTCGTTTGGGTATACAATATAGTTTAGCATAAAACTATCACAGGAAAGGAAAACTTTTATGAATAGCAAGGTAAAAAACTTTATCAAGGACTACGTGATAGTCACCCTTGGCACACTCATTCTCTGCCTCGGTGTCTATTTCTTCAAATTCCCTAACAACTTCTCAACAGGCGGTGTTTCCGGTCTTGCCGTTATCTTCGCCAAGGCTTTCCCTGATTTCTCATCAGGTCAGCTTGTTTTCATCATGAACTTCTCCCTCATCATCGTAGGCTTCCTGCTTCTGGGCAAGGATTTCGGCGGCAAAACAGTTTACTGCAGCCTTCTGATGTCTTTATTCCTTACAGGCTTTGAAGTTATCTGGCCTATGGCAAAGCCTCTTACAAACCAGCCTCTTATGGAGCTTGTTTTCGCAGTTCTCGTCCCATCCCTCGGCTCTTCAATCCTCTTCCATAACAACGCAAGTACAGGCGGCATGGAAGTTATCGCAATGATGCTTAGAAAGTACACAAAGCTCAATATCGGCTCGGCTCTCTTCGTGACAGACGTGCTCATCGCATCCTCCACACTCTTTGTTTTCGGCATCGAAACAGGTATGTTCTCCATCCTCGGTCTTTTGAGTAAATCCCTCGTTGTAGACCAGATTACAAATAACTTCACACTCTCCAAAAACTGCATTATCATCACAGACGTAAAGCATTACGACTCTGTATGTCAGCACATCACAAAGGTACTTGGCAGAGGCGCAACAGTTATCGACTGTAAGGGCTATTATACAAACGACGACAAGAAGGCTATCCTCTCCGTTGTCCGTAAGCGTCAGCTTGGCGAGCTCCGTGATGAAATCAAGAAGATTGACCAGAATGCATTCCTTATCGTAACAGATACAAATCAGGCATTCGGCCGCGGCTTCGCTTCTATTTAAGAATCGCATGAAAGACACTCCATACGGGGTGTCTTTTTTATTGGCATAAGCCACAAGCAAATACTTGTGCCTCACTATTGCGGAATCAATTACTTTATGATATAATATATAATGTATAATTATATGTAAGAGAGGTCATATATGAATACAGATCATCTCAAATATTTCGTCCGCGTTGCTGACAGCCTCAACATCACAACGACGGCAAAGGAGTTATCTATAAGCCAGCAGGCGCTCAGCACTCATATAAATAACCTTGAAGACCGTCTCGGAGTCAAGCTTTTCGAGCGAAATCCAAATCTTTCGCTGACTTATGCCGGCAAGCGTGTTTATCGCCTTTCACGTCAGATGCTCGATACGGAAGAGCAGATGAGGCGCGAAATCGAGGAAATGAAGGGTGAGGAAAAGGGTGAAATCCGCATAGGGCTTTCCCATACCCGAGGCAGAGTCGTTCTGCCTGATATCATCCCTGAATTCAACAAGCGTCATCCGCTGGTCGATATAAAGCTTATTGAGGGCAATTCCGCCGACCTTGAAAAGGCTATTATGTCGGATGCTGTCGATATCATCGTTCAGACGACGCCTATCAATCCGGAGCTCATCTTCGAAACAATCCGCAAGGAAAGGCTTTATTGGGTTATCCCAAATAAGTTCCTCAAGGCGGTTTACGGCGATAACTTCCGCAAGATTGAAGACGTGGATATCAAAAGATTTTCGCTCTTCCCATTCGTTATGATGACAAAGAGCAACACAATCCGCCATGTTATCGACGATTTCTTCGCGAAAATCGGTCTGCAGGCCAATATAAAAATCGAGGTCGACAATATCGAAACCGTGCTTTCGCTGGCGCATAAGGAAATCGGCATCACAGTCTATCCCGAAATGTTCCTCAGCCATCTCAGCCCGATGTTCAAGGACGACGACAAGGCGAGCTATTTCCCTATCAAAGAGGTGGGCACAGAGCCTACTCTTGTCGCGGCATACCGACGCGGCAAGTATCTCAATAAGTTCCATCGCGATTTTATCGATATCTGCAAGGAAACCTACAGCACGGAAAATCGCATGGGACGATAGCGGTGAGCAATGCTCAGTGAAGTGTGCTTCGCACGTGAAGAATGAAGCGGCTTCGCCGTGAAGGGTTTGCCATGCAAACGATAAGGTGTCTGCGACGCATTGAACAGATGTGACGTATCACACCACAACGGTTGCAAAACAGTTATATATAAACACAGTCAAAAATAATTTATTACATAAAGGAGTACATTAAAAATGGAAAAAATCACAGTCAAAAGCACCCTTGACGGCAAGGATTATGAAAAGGTTACCATGTTCGGTGCCTTCACAAAGAGCGTACTTTTGCCGCTCGTTCTCTGTTTCTCGATTCCTCTGTCATTGCTGCAGATTATGGAAGTCATCAACACAGGCGTAATCCACAACAAGTTCGCTTACTACGGCAGTGTTTTCCTCCTCAGCCTTATCATTTTCATGTATTTTATGGTAAGACTCAGCATCAAGAGCTTCATCAAGAACGATAAGGTGCTTCTCGGCAAGACAAGAAAGTTCATCATCGATGAAAAGTCCATCACAACAGTAAGCTCCGACCACGTCAAGAACAACTATGCTTACAACCAGTTTATCGATGCATACGAAATCAACGGCTACTTCCTTCTCTATATGGACAAGGTTTCCGGCCTCGTTATCACAAAGCGCGATATGGAAGCTTCCGAAATCGAAACAGTCCGCACAGTATTCAAGAATGCCTTCGGCAAGAAGTTCCACGTCAGAGGCAAGAAGTAATGATAACTACGATATTTTATGCTGCAGCCGCTCTTGTTGCCGTCGTCATGGCGGCAATCGAGCTGTATCCACGATTTATGCGCAAGAATGAGCCTGGGCTTGAATACAATCAGGTGCTGGTAATTGACAAGCGTATATGCGTAAAGGAAGGCGCGCCTCATTATTTCGTAACCTTCCTCCGCAACGATGGTGTACAGCGCGAGTTTGAAGTGGACAGCGAGCGCTACTGCGAAATCGAGGAAGGCGAAGAAGGCGAGCTTTGTCTCGAAGATGAGACCTTCAAGGAGGAATAACCATGTCAGGATTCGGATTTAATCTTCTTACGTCATTGTTTCCGTTTATGTTTATAGCTGTCTTTGGTCTTGCTATGTTTATATTTATCACAACATTCGTCAAGGCTTTTAAGCAGAATAAAGTCAACCAGAATTCCCCTGTGCTCGACGTGCAGGCAAAGGTTGTCACAAAGCGTATGGCTGTAAGAGGTGACCACAGTCACACAACCTATTACGTAACCTTCGAGGTGCCAAGCGGCGACAGAATGGAGCTTATGCTTCAGGGCGCCGACTATGGTATGCTCGTTGAAGGTGACAAAGGCAACCTCCGCTTCCGCGGCACAGAGTTTATAAGCTTTACAAGAAATTAAGAGAATATTTATGTAGGGGACGGCATTTTATGACGTCCCATTTAATAAATGCGTCGCAGATACAATAATTATTCATTCTCAATTGAAACAAAAAAAGACACCCTCCCGGGGTGTCTTGATTTTCAGGCAATCAGAATCTTGTTGCTGTGACAAACTTTCTTGTTTCTTCCATAAATGCTTCGGCAGAAGCAGAAAGATGTCTGTTCTTGAGAAATACGAAGTAAAGGCTGCGGTCGAGTCTTGGGCTGTCGTAGTCGAAAGCAAGGATTTCGCCGCTGTCGATAAGGTCCTGAGCTGCAACCTTGGACATGATTGCAATACCGAGACCGTTCTTTACAGCCTGCTTGACACTTTCTGTGCCCTGCATCTGAGCCACAGTATGCATCTGCTTAGGGTCGATGCCGATATCACGGAGGAAGTCTTCATATTCCTTACGTGTGCCCGAGCCAGGCTCGCGTGCGATGAATGCAGAGGAGAGAAGAACGTTCTTGCTGATCTTCTGATCCATATTCTGATAAAGCTCGGTGTTTGGAGTTATGATAGCCAGTCTGTCCTGGAAGAAAGGCTCAAATACGCATGCACTTTTATCAAACTTTGTACCGGTTACGCCGATTTCAACGTCCATGTTGATGACCTTCTGGATAACGTGTACGCTGTCGTACTGCTTGACAGAGAAGAAAAGGTCAGGATGACGTTTTGCAAGCTTGGAAAGAACTTTCGGCAGAATATACTGGGAAGGAACTGTGGAAGCAGCAATTTCGAGAGAACCCTGAACCTGAGTGGAGTAAGACTTCACTTCGTTTAAGGCTCTGTCACGCTGAGCGAGAATTTCTGTCGCGTGATTGTAGAAAATTCTGCCTGTTGCGGAAGGATAGATTTCCTTCGTGGAACGGATGAGGAGCTGTACGCCCAGCTCAGTTTCCAATGAACGGATGTGTGAGCTGATTGTAGGCTGGGAAAGATAGATAGCCTCGGCCGCTTTGGAAAAGCTTCTGTAGCGTATTACGGCAACGAAGGCTTCAAGTTGTACAAAGTTCATTATATTTGAAACTCCTTGAGGTGTTATTGACTAAACCTATATTAGCATATATTACGTTTTTTTACAACATTTATTGAAAAAATCTATAAAGAGAGGCGAGTCCTATGAAGAAAATTGTAATTATCGGCACTATGGTGTCTGAAATTGCAAATTTACTCGAAAAAATGTCGGAAATCCTCGAAAAATCTTACCTAAACTTCACGTTGAAGCGGACGAAACTGGGAGATAAAAAGGTCATCAGTATAGGCTTTTCTGATATTATGAATAG
>JAFYNW010000250.1 GCA_017547995.1 Clostridia bacterium
AACAAATGACGAAAAGGGCGACCGCTCATTCTCATTCGCAAGAAAGCCGGGGGCGGACACTTGTCTTAACTGGGACGAGGTTGACGTAAGCCTTATCGATGAATGTGAAATCTTCCATTTCGGTACGCTCAGTCTGACCGATGAGCCATCCAAAACAGCCACCGAAAAGGCTGTTGCCTATGCGAAAGAAAAGGGTAAGCTTATCTCCTTCGACCCTAACTTGCGCAAACCGCTCTGGAATGACATTGCAAAGGCAAGAGAAGCCATTAAATGGGGACTACACAATGCCGATATCGTCAAAATCAGCGACGAGGAAATTGAATTCCTGTGGCATGGTTTAGTCAGCGAAAGCGAAGGCCGATACAAGCTTAATAACGAGTTTGACGTAAGCCTCGTTATGATTACAAAGGGCGAAAATGACGCGTTTATTGCAAACCGTGACTATTCCGTGCAGGTGAAAACTCCGTCTGTCAACGTCATCGACACAACGGGCGCAGGGGATATTTTCGGCGGAAGTGCCGTTGCAAGATTGCTCGAAATAAATAAGCACCCTGATGCACTTACAGAGGAAGAACTGGAATATATTGGAAAATATGCCGCTACTGCCGCGTCACTTTCGACAGAAAAGCAGGGTGGCATCCCATCCGTGCCGAATAAAGAAGCCGTCCTTGCAAAAATGGCGGAGGAATAAATATGAATGAAAATCTCATCAAGAAAATAAACGGTCTGCTGACCAATATCGTCAAGCAGACCAAGGAAAATCCCGAGGACAGTATAAACAAAATCAACACTGTTGAAAAGGAGCTTGACGGCATCGTGGCCGAAGGCACCGAGGACAGACTTTTCATCGAGTCAAATATCTACGAAGCCAAGGGCGACGTCTACGTGCAGTGCAGAAAGCCTGCCAATGCCGAGGTGGAGTATGGCACAATGCTGGAAAAATCCCGTCAGCTTTATATGAATGACAAGGAAAATCACAGCTATACCTTTGCCAAGTCGGCCCGCAAGTGCGCCGCACTCTACGAGCTTCTTATGAATATAAATCACACAGTGCCGTTGCCTCGTCCACTCAGCGAAAGCGATAACAAGCTGCTCGACAAGGCGGAAGCGCTTCACAAGCAGGCCATCGGCGCGACTTACAAGGGAGGCACAAGCGTTGATGCCAAATCGTCCGCCTCCATGCCGACAGCTATTACAAAATTGGCTGCATCTATTCGCTGAGAAATCAGCTTCCACAGGCTGAGGAATATTTTACAAACTCAATGGAGCTGGGCAGAGCCATGTTCAACGCTCTGCGCACAAAGGAGCAGTCCTATCTTGCATCACGCAGTGAAAGCGCCCTCAACGTTATGTATATGCTGCAGAAGAAGAGTGCCGAGGCTGTTGAGCATAATAAGAAGGTGGCGGCACGCCTCAGGGAAATCGAGCCGACAGACCCTGCATTCTTTGGCAGACAGGTTGCTATGGCACATCTCACAACGGCAAAAAGCCTGGGTGACATCGAAGGGGAAATGATGAGTGCCGTGCAGGAATATATGACTGCACTCGAAAAGATGGCGAAGGTCAATGAAATTGCCGAAAAGAAGTTCACTGAGGACGTGATTATGTTCAGCATCGCGGTGGGTGACTTTTATAAGCGTCAGAATATGCCGGCAAACGCCACAGCGTATTATAATAACGCGGTGTCACATATCAAGGAATTGCCGGAAGGCAAATGCTCTGCATCCTGCAAAAATGCCCTCGACAGAATCACAGGCAAAGTGAAAAAGGAAAATGCATAAAACAAAAGCCACTCCGACGGGGTGGCTTTTTGATATGAAGAATTAGCTGTATGTATAGTTGAAATAAGCATACGTTTGATTTCTGTATAGTCGTTTATAAGTGATTCGCTTAAATCTTTATCGATATAGTCAGATATTGATATAATTTAACTACTCTGGCAACAAAAGGATTTATCAATTAAAAGATTTTCTTTTATACACTTACTTCTGAAAATTATAAATTATTCATCAGCTAAGCGATTTCATTATTCACTATTCATTCTAGAAAAGGCGTGACTGCAGAAAATGAAAAATGAATAATGAAGAATTAAAACTGAAAAACAAAAAAGGCAAGTCTTTCGACTTGCCTTGGTGCGGTCGGGGGGACTTGAACCCCCACGAGACTGCTCTCACTAGCACCTCAAGCTAGCGCGTATACCATTCCGCCACGACCGCATATTTTGTTGTTTCGCTGTGTCATTCCTGACTGCTTGTATATAATACCACAGGAAACAACAAAAGTCAATACTTTTTTGAAAAAATTTTTAAAAAATTGTTTCAATATTTTTTGAGTGGCATTCAGGCGGTGTATAGGTGAAAATATCCATCCGTTTGCCCTCAATATAATAATCGTCAAATGAGATGAGCTTACGCTTTTTCTGCTCGATTGTATCGATGATTAAAAGCTTCACCTTCATCTTTTCGGGGATAATTGACTTGATAAAAACAGACACCTCCTGACCGACAGCCACGCCCTCCTTGTATTCGGCAAGGCCCGAAAGGTTAGGGGCAAGCTCGACGAATACGCCATAGTCCTCGATACCCCTCACAATACCGCGTACAGTTTCGCCCACATTGAAAGAACTTACGTTTTCCTGCCAGGTGCCCAGCAATTCCTTGTGAGTCATGGTGATTCTGCGGTTGGCCTTGTCGATATATTTCACCGCACAAAGAATCTCCTGCCCGTTGCGAAATCTTTCGTATGGCGAAGCGATACGGGATACCGAAATATTCTCGATGCCGATGAGCGAAACGTTGCCGCAGCCGATGTCGACAAACACACCGAAAGGCTCGATGTGAGTCACTCTGGCTCTGAGAATATCACCCGGGACGAGATTATCGAGAAAATAATCCATCGCCTCCTCCATAGCTGCCCTGCGCGAAAGAATATACGAGCCATTCTGATAATCAATCACCTTGAAGCAGACAGCCTTGCCGACTCTCGAGATGACGGCAATCTCCTTGGATTTATTCACAGTGTCGTAGGTCGCCTCACTCCGCCTGATAATACCCTTGAAGGGGCCGATATCGCAGTAGAGATTGTGAAAACTGTCGCACCGCGTCACTACACCCTCGAGAATGGCACCCGTTTCGACAGCCTTTTCAAGCCCCGATGGATTGTTTATATATGATGCCATAAGCGACTTGCTGAAAAGTCCCTCAGGCAGATATTTTTTCTGTGGCATTTTAAGTCCTCCGATTCATTTTATTCTTCAATAAAATATATGCTGATTTAATGAAAAATTGACTACACAAACGGACAATTATATGATATAATATTCCCTACGTGAAAATTGTCAATCAGGAGGTATAAAATGACAGAAACAACAGAAGCAGCAAGCATGCTGACAGACGTGATTACAAAGCTCAATATTATGAGCATCGTAAGCATCATCATTACAATAATAGCAGGACTTATAATCATCAAGTATGTTATGAAGATTGTGGATAAAATCTTCCAGAAGACAAACTTCAACGAAACACTTGAAAAGATTATGGCGTCCGTAATCAGATTCGCTCTCTACTTCGTCCTCGTGACAACAGTTGCAGACATGATGGGTCTCCCACCTGCATCTCTCATCACGTTGGCAGGTACTTTGGGCGTTGCATTCTCTCTCGCTATGCAGGACAGCCTTTCCAACATCGCAGGCGGCATTCTTCTTATGTCCACAATGCCTTTCCAGGTAGGCGACTTTGTTGAAGCTTGCGGCATCAGCGGTACAGTAGATAATATTGGTCTTATCCACACAGCACTCAATACTATCGATAACAAGCGTATTTTCGTTCCAAACGGCACACTTTCCAAGAATACCATCGTAAACTATTCTGCAGAGGATACACGTCAGCTTGAAATCGTGTTCCCAATCGGCTATAACTGCGATACACGCAAGGCAAAGTCTATCATTGAAGAAATGGTGCAGAAGAGCCCATACGTAAAGCAGGACAAGAAGATTCTCATCAAGGTGTGGAATCTTGGCGAAAGTTCTGTTGACATCATGCTCAGATGCTGGACAGAAAAGGCTGATTACCTTGAAGCAAAGTGCAGCCTTCTCGAAGAGGTAAAGTACGCTTTCGACGAAAGAGGCATTTCCATCCCATTCAATCAGCTCGACGTACATATCAGCAACAAATAAAAATAAAAATCCACCCGCATAGCGGGTGGATTTTCTTTTTCGGGCATAGCCTTATACGATGCAAGCGGCGCACAAGTGCGCATATAATTGGCCTGCCAGCTATGCGCAGGATTACTTGCCACCCATAAATAGTGCAGCAACCTATCCAATCTGTCCATTTGTGAGGAACGAACACACAAGGGGGTCCAGGGGTGCCCCCCTCGGTCCCGTGATCAAACTGCGTGGACCAGTTTGGGCATTTTGCTTCTTTTGGGCAAACATAAAGAAGCTGCCAGCGGCAGTTCCACGACTTTAGTCGTGGCGGACAGCTTGTGGTTTATTAAAGCTTTCCATTGCGGACTGTCGAGGACGCCAGTCCCTACAAAACACCTCATCCGTCAACTGCGTTGACACCTTCTCCTTAAGGAGAAGGCTATTTCTGCTCACCGCTTAAGCTCTTTTGAACCACGCGACTATCGCGTGGTTTTCTTTAAACAAAAATAAAAGCCATCCGACAGGATGGCTTTTTCTATGCAATTTTCTACTTCTTCAATGCTTTTCTCAGGTT
>JAFYNW010000251.1 GCA_017547995.1 Clostridia bacterium
ACAGAAATATGTGGATACCGCATATTCAATGCCTGTAAATTTTTATCCGCGATTTTTCCATAAACCGTAAGTTTATTTTCGGGAGGAGCAAGCGCCTCCCCTACGATTTTACCGAAATACTGCTTCATTCCTGCTGTGCAAATAGTTATAAAATATGCTCCGGGCGTCGAATAATCGTAATCTTTGAGCCTTGTCGGTTTTCGTTCAGGAAGTGCCATATTGCCTCCTTCATACTCAAAAGCCACTCCGTATGGAGTGGCTTTTTTATTGCAACGCTATTACTTTCTTGTTGGGAGGACTTCGAGCCAGTAACCGTCTGGGTCTGTGATGAAGTAAATGCCCATCTTTGGATTTTCGAAGCAGATGCAGCCCATTTCCTTATGCTTTGCATAAGCAGCATCGAAATCGTCAGCACGGAATGCGAGATGGAATTCGCAGTCGCCGAGGTTGTATGGTCTGTCCCAGTCACGGAGCCATGTGAGCTCGAGCTGGAAATCTGTCTTGCCGTCGCCGAGATAAACGATGATGAAGCTGCCGTCTTCAGGTGTGATGCGGCGTACTTCCTTGAGGCCGAGAGCCTCTTCATAGAACTTGAGGGACTTATCAAGATCCTTTACATTGTAGTTTTCGTGAACAAATCTGAACATATTTACCTCCTAAATTATCTTAGACAGCATTTCATCGACAGTTGGAATGTCTGCGATGTGCTCGCCATAATGTACTTCTGTAAGATTCATATCCTTATCGACAGCGAAGAAACCAGGGAACTGCATTTCGTTGCCTTCATAATCGCCGTGAACAAAGCCTTCCGCCTGAACACCTGCGCGCTTTACTGCAAGACGAGCCTTCGCATCGTCAGTTGGAGCGAATTCTTCCTTTGTTGTTGCGCTGTTGAACTCGAGTGTCTTGTAAATCTCTTCATTTTCATCGCAGATGAGATGGAAAGGAAGGACCTGACCGTTAAGGTCGCGCTGAACGATTTCAGGCTTGGACTGCATTACAACGATGACGTTTACGCCCTTCTGCACGAATTCATCGTATCTCTGAGCGAGTGTGTGAACGTCCCAGCGGCAGATTGTGCAGCCGATGTAACGGAGACACCAGAAAAACGTTGGCTTGTTATCAACAAGCTGTGAAATCTTCACCTGTGAGAGCACGTTGGTATTGACTGTAAAATCCGGGAACTTTTCCCCTGCTTTTAACTTTGCCATAGCGATTCTCCTTTGTATTTATAATTTATTAGAATCCATTTACTGACAGGTATTATTGCTATTTTGATTATTTTTAGCTGTTGTGATTGATGCAATCAACTTCCTGCGAATAATTCCACAGTTATTTTTAAGCATCTTGTAAGTTTCAGTATTAATTTTATTCTTTCGATAGATAAGTTCAAGCCAATAGTCTGTTTCTGAACTTTCTTTTAATGCTATTTCAAGTTTATGTATAAAGTCAGCTCTGCTTTGAGCGTATTTTGCCTCGTGTATATTCGCTCCTATTGAGGAAGATGAACGCAAAAGCTGATTCACATATACGTTGCATCCGCTTACATCGTCACAAACATCCGAGACTGCAATTGCGAAATCTATAGACTCTTCTCTGAGTTTATTCTTGTTTTCATCCATAGTTTTCTCCCTTTGTCGATATGCAATCTCCGATTGCTCGATATTTTTACAATGTAAAATCGATATGTTTATCACGGCGTTCAAAACTCGATATGATATAAATCACGTTGTCGACAGACAACATATCGAGTGCCTCGCACATATCGAGTCATTTATGACATATCGAAAATCTCCATGAGATTTATATCGATGAATTCAAGCTTGGCTTGAATTCATTATAACACATTATATTACAAAAATCAATCTGTGCATATTTTTTCTCTTTTGTGGAATGATAAATCCAAATAAAACAGGAGATGTAACTATGAAAAAATCTAATATTTGTCTGCTTCTCGCCATTATTTTCATCATTTCGGCTCTTGCCGGCTGTACGAATAACGAGGTGGCAAACACGGCAAGCACCTCGGGCTCGGATGAGGACGAGCCAATGGGCAATATCCGCAGAGATATCGTCATCGGTGTTTCCTCCGACGTTGTCAGCCCCGACCCACACGACCAGAATGACACCAATTCCAACCGCGTCATCCGCATGATGTTTGATTCCCTCGTCTATTGCGATACCGACGGCACCATTAAGCCTGCCCTTGCTGAAAGCTGGGAGGCCGTTTCCGATACAGAATACCGCTTCAAGCTTCGTGAAGGCGTCAAATTCCATAACGGCTATGATTTCACAGCGGAGGACGTTGTGTTTTCTCTTGAAAGACAGATGGAATCGCCAAAGGTAAAGACCTTCGTTTCGGCTATCGAGTCTGTAACGGCTGACGATGACTATACTGTCACTGTCCGTACAAAGCAGCCTTTCGCACCGCTTTTGTATAATCTCTCCCTTACACAGTCCTCGATTATCTGCAGCAAGCACTTTGATGAATTGACGGCGGCGGGCAAAAAATACGCCGAAATGCCTGTGGGCACAGGGGCGATGGTCTTTGATTCATGGCTTCCGAATGACAACTTTACAGTGAAGGCCTTCGACGGCTATTGGGGTGAAAAGCCTGAGGCTACGAAGATTTCCGTACGCGTCATTCCCGAAAGCTCATCACGCACGATTGCTCTCGAGACGGGCGAAATCGACGTGGTTGAGTCTGTCCCTGCCATCGATATTCCCCGTGTGATGGACAATTCGGGCCTTAAAACCTACCGACAGACCTCGACTTCGGTGACCTATGCCTCGTTCAATACACGAAAAGCACCTTTTGACAACGTGAAAGTCCGTCAGGCCCTTTCCTGTGCCGTTGACAAGGAGGCTATCATCGACGTTATCTGCGAGGGCTACGCTCTGCAGATGAATACCATTTATCCGCCTGCCATGCCGTCATACGATGAAAACCTCAACCTTTATCCTTATGATATCGAAAGGGCAAAGAAGCTTCTCGTTGAGGCGGGGTATCCTAACGGATTCGAGATTGAAATTGCAACCTCGGGCGACGAGCGCAACAGAATCGCTCAGCTTTTGCAGTCGGACTTTGCGAAAATCGGCGTAAACGTGAAAATCAGCCTGCTTGAATGGGGCGCTTATCTCGATTATATCGGCGGCACCGACCATCAGATGTATATCGTCGGCTGGAGCTCGGGCATGGAGCCGGACGGCTCGACAACTCCACTTTTCCACTCAGACAGCGTAGGTCCGACGGGCAACCGCTCATGGTATCAGAATGCCGACCTTGATGCGCTTATAGAGCAGGGCAAGAGCACTCTCGATATGGACGAGCGGATTGAGATTTATAAGGAAATCCAGCGCATTACCATGGAGGATGCCGTTTGGATTCCGCTTTTTGCCAAGGAAACTGTCATCGCTATGAATAAAAACCTCGAAGGCATGATAATTTCCCCGACAGATTCCCATATTTACGTGTATTCCTACGTGAAGGAATAAAATAAAAGACCACCCCGTTGGAGTGGTCTTTTTTATATTGTCTATTATTTGTAATAGTCAACTGCGCCCTTGAAGATGAGCTGTTCCTGTGTATCTGGTACGTTCTTGTAGAGGTGGTGACCTGCACGTTCTGTGTGGCCCATCTTACCGAATACGCGGCCGTCAGGAGATGTGATACCTTCGATAGCCATTACGGAATCGTTAGGGTTGAAGAGGATATCGCTTGTTGCATTGCCGTTAAGGTCAACGTACTGTGTTGCGATCTGGCCGTTCTTGATAAGCTTCTTGAGTTCCTTATCGTTTACGATGAAGCGGCCTTCGCCGTGGGAGATAGCGATTGTATGGATATCGCCTACGTTAGTATGCATGAGCCATGGGGACTTGTTGGAAGCGATACGTGTATGAACAAGACGGGACTGATGTCTGCCAATCTTATTGAATGTGAGAGTTGGGTTGTTTTCGTTTGGCTCAACAATCTTGCCGTATGGAACGAGACCGAGCTTTACGAGAGCCTGGAAGCCGTTACAGATACCGCACATGAGACCGTCACGCTTACCCAGGAGCGCTCTGATTTCCTTTGCAACTCTTGGGTTTCTGAGGAGGGAAACGATGAACTTTGCAGAGCCGTCTGGTTCGTCACCGCCGGAGAAGCCGCCTGGGAGAGCCACGATATGGCTGTTCTTGATAGCTCTTGCGAGACGCTTTGCGCTATCCTGAACTTCTTCAGGAGTTCTGTTGCGAACTACGAAGATTTCTGTCTTTGCGCCATACTTTTCGAATGCGCGTGCTGTATCGTATTCGCAGTTTGTACCTGGGAATACAGGGATGAGAACGCTTGGCTGTGGAGCCTTGACGAGTGGGGAAAGAACCTTTTCTGCCTTGTAGGAGATGTTTTCGTAGTTCTTGTTTTCTTCGCCGCCTGTTGTTGGATATACAGGTTCAAGTGTTTCAGCCCAGAGCTTTTCGAGCTTTTCGATGGAGAGGATATGGCCGTGTGCGTAAATCTTGTAATCCTTAGTTGTAACACCAATCTTCTTGCCGAAGCGGAGAACGCCTTCTGTTTCAACTACGAATGCACCGTACTTCTTTTCGAAGAGCTCTTCCTGAGATACTGTATTAAGAATCTTAGCACCAATCTTGTTACCGAATGCCATCTTTGTAACAGCTTCAGCGATACCGCCTACGCCAACAGCATAAGCAGAGATGATGCGCTTATCTTCGATAGCCTTCTGAACGTTCTTGAATGTCTTTACGAGGGATTCCTTGTTGTAAAGGCCGTTTTCGTCCTTTTCAGGCTGGATGAGGTAAAGATTTGTGTCATTTCTCTTGAATTCAGGAGAAATTACGTTGTCAGCCTTAGTTGCAGAAGCAACGAAGGAGATGAGTGTTGGTGGAACGTCGATATCTTCGAAGGAGCCGGACATGGAGTCCTTACCGCCGATAGCACCGAGGCCGAGAGCGAGCTGAGCTTCAAAGCCACCGAGGAGAGCTGCGAATGGCTTGCCCCAGCGCTTAGGGTCCTTGCGGAGACGTTCAAAGTATTCCTGGAAGGAGAGCCATGCATTCTTCATGTCACCGCCTGCTGCAATCATCTTTGCAACGGAGGAAACAACTGCATAGTATGCACCGTAGTATGGGCTCTGCTGTGCGAGGAATGGGTCATAGCCGTAAGCCATGATGGAAGCTGTATTGGAATTGCCTTCACGTACAGGGATGAGAGCTGCCATAGCCTGAGCTGGAGTCATCTGACGCTTACCGCCGAATGGCATAAGCACGGAGCCTGCACCGATTGTTGCGTCGAAGCGTTCAACAAGACCGCGCTGGGAAGCAACGTTGAGGCTTGCCATCATATATTCCCAAGCTTCGTCGAGTGGAGCATTTTCAACCTGCTGTGTGAGAGCATCGTTGAGGATTTCAACCTGAGCGTACTTTGTAGCACCTGCGGAGTTGAGGAAGTCACGGGAGAGGTCAACAATCTTTTCACCTTCGTGGAAGATTTCGAGACGGTTTGTATCTGTAACTTCTGCAACAACAACTGCAGAGAGGTTTTCCTTGTTTGCTTCCTTCACGAATCTTTCAGCGTCCTTAGCTGCTACAACAACAGCCATTCTTTCCTGAGATTCGGAGATAGCAAGTTCTGTACCTGTGAGACCGTCGTACTTCTTTGGTACTACGTCGAGGTTAATCTTGAGGGAGTCAGCAAGTTCACCGATAGCAACGGAAACACCGCCTGCACCGAAGTCGTTGCAGCGCTTGATCATACGTGTTACCTTGCCGTTGCGGAAGAGACGCTGAATCTTTCTTTCTTCAGGTGGGTTACCCTTCTGAACTTCTGCACCGCAGGATTCGAGGGACGTTACGTCGTGAGCCTTGGAGGAGCCGGAAGCACCGCCAACACCGTCACGGCCTGTTGCACCACCGAGGAGGATAACAACGTCGCCGCATTCAGGGCTCTTGCGGATAACGTTCTTTGCAGGAGCAGCACCGATAACAGCGCCGACTTCCATACGCTTTGCTACGAAGCCATCGTGGTAAACTTCAGCAACGTGGCCTGTTGCAAGACCGATCTGGTTACCGTAGGAGCTGTAGCCCGCTGCAGCTGTCTGGCAAATCTTGCTCTGTGGGAGCTTGCCCTTGAGTGTGTCAGCAACAGGTGTGAGCGGATTGCCTGCACCTGTGAGACGCATAGCCTGATATACGTAGCTGCGGCCGGAGAGTGGGTCACGGATAGCACCGCCAAGGCAAGTTGCTGCGCCGCCGAATGGTTCGATTTCTGTTGGGTGGTTATGTGTTTCGTTCTTGAACATCATGAGCCACTTCTGCTTCTTGCCGTCTACGTCAACGTTGATCTTTACAGAGCAAGCATTGATTTCTTCGGATTCGTCGAGATTCTTCATGATGCCTGTTCTCTTGAGGTACTTTGCACCGAGTGTTGCAAGGTCCATAAGAGTACATGGACGATTCTTGTTAGGATAAAGCTGTTCCTTGATTTCAAGGTACTTATCATAAGAAGCCTTAACTGCTGCGTGTTCGATCTTGATTTCGTCGATCTGTGTCATGAAAGTTGTATGACGGCAGTGGTCAGACCAATAAGTATCGATCATCTTGAGTTCTGTAAGGCTTGGGTCACGCTTTTCTTCGTTCTTGAAGTAGTTCTGGCAGAATGCTACGTCGTCTGTATCCATAGCAAGGCCGTATTCCTTGATAAATGCGCCGAACTTGTCTTCTGTCATATTGATAAAGCCTTCGATATAAGGAGTCTTTTCAGGGACAGGCTGAACGTTTTCAAGTGTTTCGAACTTTTCAAGAGAAGCTTCTCTCATTTCAACAGGGTTGATGATGTGAGCCTTGATGCGTGCAACTTCGTTTTCAGCAAGGCCGCCCTTAAGGACGATAACCTTTGCACAGCGGCAGATAGGACGAACGCCGCCTGTTACGAACTGGATGCACTGCTGAGCGGAGTCAGCTCTCTGGTCGAACTGGCCAGGGAGGAACTCGATGCCGAAGATGATGCCTTCGTCATTTACTTCGAAGCATACGTCGTCGACCTGTGGTTCGGAAAATACGCTCTTGATAGTCTTCTGGAATGTTTCTTCGTCGATGCCTTCGACGTCGTATCTGTTATAGATCTTGATATCCTCAAGGTTTGTGATGCCGAGATTCTTTCTGATATCGTTCAGCATTGAACGTTCTTCGTTGGCAAACTCAGCCTTTTTGGATACGTAAACTCTAAATACCATCTCTTTTTCCCCCTATGTCCTTTCTATAGAAGCTTTTTTCAAAGGAAATCTTGTCTATATTCTTATATACATAGTCCTGAGCAGACTTAAGGTCTTCACCGATATGTGTGATACCGAGAACACGGCCGCCGTTTGTATAATACTTGCCGTCCTTGAGCACGCTGCCGCTGTGGAATACGTAGAAGTCTTCGTGCTGACCGTTTTCATCGAGGCCTTCGATGAGCTTATTCTTTTCATAAGCTTCAGGATAGCCGCCCGAAACCATCATAACGCAGATGCAGGTGCCGTCCTTTGTTTCGATTTCAACCTCGCTGAGCTTTTCATCGATAACAGCGTTCATAACGCTGAGGAGGTCTGTCTTGAGAAGAGAGAGACAAACCTGAGCTTCAGGGTCGCCGAAGCGGCAGTTATATTCGATAACCTTAGGGCCTTCGGATGTGATGATGAGGCCGAAGTAAAGAACGCCCTTGAACGTTCTGCCTTCCTTGTTCATAGCTTCCATTGTAGGAATCATGATTTCACGGACTGCGCGTTCTTCAACTTCCTTTGTATAAACAGGGTTTGGAGCGATAACGCCCATACCGCCTGTGTTGAGACCCTTATCGTCGTCAAAGATTCTCTTGTGGTCCTTTGCAGACGTGAGAGGCTTGATGCACTTACCGTCTGTGAAAGCGAGAACGGAAACCTCTGTGCCTGTAAGGAACTCTTCGATAACGATTTTGGAGCTGCTTGCGCCGAACATACCGTTATCGAGCATTTCGTGGATAGCAGACTTTGCATCCTCAAAGTTTTCTGCGATGATAACGCCCTTGCCGAGAGCAAGACCGGAAGCCTTGATAACAACAGGGTACTTATTCATCTTTTCAACGTAAGCAACAGCCTTGTCGCTTTCTGTAAACACTTCGTAAGCGGCTGTTGGGATGTTGTATTTCTTCATAAGGTCCTTGGCAAAAGCCTTTGAGCCTTCGATGATAGCCGCATCCTTCTTAGGACCGAAAGCGCGGATGCCCGCTTCTTCCATAGCGTCTACCATACCGAGAACCAATGGGTCGTCTGGTGAAACTACGCAAAGGTCGATATTTTCCTTCTTGCAGAAATCGACCATGCCTTCTATATCTGTGGCTTTGATTGGCACGTTGGTTGCAAGCGCTCCGATGCCGCCGTTGCCCGGTGCGCAGAAGATTTCTCTGCCTTCACCGACAAGGCTTTTAATCGTAGCGTGCTCTCTGCCGCCGCCACCTACTACCAAAATTTTCATTTTTCCTCCGGTTTTTCAGACTCTCTGCCCCTCAAAAACGAGGGACAGAGATATCTGCTGTGTATTAGTGATGGAAAAGTCTGATGCCTGTGAAGGCCATAACCATGCCGTACTTGTTACATACTTCGATAACGTTATCGTCACGAACGGAGCCGCCTGGTTCAGCGATGTACTGAACGCCAGACTTCTTTGCTCTTTCAATATTGTCACCGAATGGGAAGAATGCGTCGGAGCCGAGGGAAACACCTGTCATTGTAGCGAGCCAAGCCTTCTTTTCTTCACGTGTGAATACTTCAGGCTTTTCTTCGAAGAGGTTTTCCCATGTGCCGTCGCGGAGTACGTCTTCGTATTCATCGGAGATATAAACGTCGATTGTGTTATCTCTGTCAGCTCTGCCGAGGCCCTTCTTGAACTTGAGGCCGAGCACCTTTTCGTGCTGACGGAGATACCAGTTGTCAGCCTTCTGACCTGCGAGGCGTGTGCAGTGGATTCTGGACTGCTGACCTGCGCCGATACCGATAGCCTGACCGTCCTTTACGTAGCAAACGGAATTGGACTGTGTATACTTGAGTGTGATGAGAGCAACAGCGAGGTCACGCTTTGCTTCGTCAGGAAGTTCCTTGTTTTCTGTAACGATGTTGCCGAAGAAATCCTTGTCAATCTTGAGCTCGTTTCTGCCCTGTTCGAAAGTTACGCCGAAAACGTCCTTAGTTTCGATTGGAGCAGGAACGTAGTTTGTATCAATCTTGATTACGTTGTAAGCGCCCTTCTTCTTTTCCTTGAGGATTTCGAGAGCTTCTTCTGTGAAGTCAGGAGCGATAACGCCGTCGGAAACTTCGCGCTTGATGATACGAGCTGTGCAAGCGTCGCAAGTATCGGAAAGAGCAATGAAGTCGCCGAAGGAGGACATTCTGTCAGCACCTCTTGCTCTTACGTATGCAGTAGCGATAGGTGTGAGTTCTTCGTTTGTTGGAGCAAAGTAAATCTGCTTTTCAACTTCGTTAAGTGGAACGTAAACAGCAGCGCCTGCTGGAGAAACGTGCTTGAAGGATGTTGCAGCAGGGAGGCCTGTTGCAATCTTGAGCTCGCGGACGAGCTGCCATGCGTTGAATGCGTCGAGAAGGTTGATGTAACCTGGTCTGCCGTTGAGCACTGTGATAGGAAGTTCGCCTTCCTTCATGAAGATGCGGGATGGCTTCTGGTTAGGGTTACAACCATATTTAAGTTCAAGTTCTGTCATTTCGATAACTCCTACTTATTCTTATTGATGATAGTTGTCTTTTCGCTGCCGTCCTTGAGGGAGATATAGCGTACGAAGAGAGAAACCTTGTTGTCTTCGTTGAGGCTGTTCCAGAGCATATTTGTGAAGCCTTCCATATCGTCGTTTACAGCTACCTTGCGTGGTTCGCCAACGAAAGTTGGGATTGGGTTGCCGTCCTGTTCGTATGTATGGATGATGCGGCCTTCACCGGAGATTGGTGCCATATATTCATAGAAATATCTGAGGCACTGAGCGTCGTTGCCGTCGTCGCTCTTGAGAATGCTCATCTTGAATGCGCCTGTCTTGTTGTCGACAACAGCGGAGATACGAGGTGTCCAGTTTGGTGGGTCTGGTTCGAATTCACGAGTGCGGAGTGCTTCTTCAAAGCTCTTGCCGTCCTTCATGAAATCGTAAACTGTATCTGTCTGGTCGCCGTTTGTAACGATTGTATGACCATTGATTACACGTACAGGAGCGTAGATAACGAGGCTTGGGTCGGAAAGCTTGCTTTCGTCGAAAGCCTTTGTGCGGATGCCTTCTTCAAATGGAACGAAAACTCTGTTTCTGGAGTTTACGCTTCTGCCCATGATGAAATATGCAAGAACAATATTTTCATCTGTCTTGCCCACGAGAACGCCTCTGCCTGGGTAAGAGTTATTCTTAAGATAATTTTCGAGATTAATCATTTTTATCATTTCCTCTCATGTGATTTTTGTTTCAGTAAAGGTTATGCTGATGCATAAAAATGAATTGACTGCGTCGTTAATTGCCTGTCGGCATGAATTGACTACGTCATGAATCGAATTGCTGTGCAATTCATTAAGGTGCTTGCAGCGCTATTGAATAAGATGCAAACTGCGTTTGCATTCGGACCGTCGGGGACGCCGGTCCCTACATCACTTACCTATTTAATGCGTCGCAGACTCATCAATGTTCCACAGGAACAATTCATGCGAAGCAATTCATGATGCTCTATGCATCAATTCATGCGCTTGCGCAATTCACTTCTTTACTGATTTGCAAGCTTATTGATGACTTCTGGCAGGATAATCCATTCTGCCCCTGTCATAACGCGCGTCTGGTGCACTTCAGGTGTGTCGCCTTCTTCTACGTACACAGCCTTCTGTGCAAGGATTTCGCCGCCGTCCACGATTTCATCAACGTAGTGGACTGTGGCACCTGTAACCTTGACACCCTTTTTGAGAGCTTCCTCATGTACGCGCAGGCCATAATAGCCTTCGCCGCAGAAGGATGGGATGAGTGAAG
>JAFYNW010000252.1 GCA_017547995.1 Clostridia bacterium
AAAAAGCAAAAAACAGGTCAGATTTCGGTCAAATCTGCCTGCGAAGAATTACATATCAGCAAAAGCCAATGGTATCGGCTGTGCCGTGAAAACGTCTATATATAATGTAAGAAGGAGTTATCCACAGTTTCCCCACATATTCCACAGACTTATCCACAGAACGCATAAAAACACCCGGTCGCTCAGCGGCTTTTTTTATTTTTGCGGAGAAATATTACACCCCTCTGTAACAAAACCACCTCTAATGTTACAGTTATGTTACAATGCATCCAAATCTATTGACGGGTGCCAAAACTTTTGATATTATGTACTTGCGCAATGGGAAAACCATGCGTAAAAAATATTTTATGGAGGATTCTCAAATGAGAACAATGAACAAAATCGTTGCTCTTGCTCTTGTACTTGCAATGGCTTTCTCTATGATGGCTTCTGCTGCAAGCTTCAAGGATCAGGCAACAATTAACGAAGACCTCATCGATGAAATCGACTTGATGGTTGCTCTCAACGTTTTCTCTGCTGAAGGTACTGGCACAGGTAACTTCGAACCAAACGTTGAACTCACACGTGCAATGGCTGCAAAGCTCGTTTACGTTCTTAAGAACAAGGGCAATGACAATGGTGCAGCTTCCTGGACAGGCATGGACATCTTCAAGGATGTTGAAGCAGGTTCTTGGTACGAAGGTTATGTTAACTACTGCGCATCCGTTGGTATGATCGCAGGTACAGGCGAAGGCATGTTCAACCCTAACGGTAAGGTTACAGGCGTTGAATTCGCTAAGCTTCTCCTCGTTCTTATCGGCTACAAGGCAGACGTTGAAGGCTACACAGGCGCTCAGTGGTTCGAAAACATCGTTGAAGACGCTGAAATCGCTGGCCTCTTCGTAGACTACGAACTCCCAGTTCGCGCTGCTGTTACACGTGAATGGGCTGCTAAGCTCATGCACAACGCTATCTACGCTACAAAGGTTCAGTACTTCCTCGGCGAACGTATCGATGCTAATACAACATTTGCTGCTGCAGACCTCAACCTCCGCACAGTTAATGCTATCGCTCTCGGTACAACAAAGTTCGTTCTTAACACAACAGGTGCTCCAACAACTGATAAGGATGGCGTAAAGTCCACAATCGAAATCGACGGCACACCAGAAACAATTAAGTATGAAATCCCAGCTTCCCTCCTCGGCCAGAAGGTTAAGGTTGTTTACAAGGCTGACAAGGCTATCGACGAAGCTAAGATCTACGGTGTAGTTGCACACGAAGATTCCGCTATCTACGAAGTAGCATCCGACAAGATCGTTGTTGGCACAGGCTCCTACAATGGCAAGGTTAAGATCGCTGGTCTTAAGAACAACGAATACGTTAACGACCACGCTGTTAAGGTTTACAACAACATGCACTACCTCGGCACATTCAATGTTTCCGCTCTTAAGCAGAACACAAATGCTGTTATCAAGTTCGTAAACAACGACACAGATACAGACGTTGAATATGCATTCGTTACAATTCCAGTTATCGGTACAGTTAACGAACACAAGGCTGCTGACAAGAAGCTCACAATCACAGCTAACTACGCTCACGACAATATCGCTCTCACAAAGGATTCCACAGGCTTCACATATGAAAACGTTAAGTTCATGGATGAAATCGTAAAGAACGATATCGTTGCTGGTATCTACGACTACTCCACAGGTGTTAAGACACTCGTTCTCGAAAAGGTAGAACCATTCACAGCTACAGTTTCTCAGGTAAACACAAACTCCAGCTCTGCTGTTGTTTCCAACGTTATCAACGGCACAACATACAAGGTAGCTTACAACGCTCTTACAGGCACAGCTCTTAAGACAGTTGCTGGCTCCACAGAATACAAGTTCTACGTACACAACGGCTACATCGTTGCTACAGAAAACATCACAGTTATCCCATCCAACATCGCTCTCGTTCTTGCTGTTCAGAACGGTGCTAACCTCACACCTGCAAAGGCTAAGGTTATGCTCTCCGACGGCACAATCGCAACATACGATTATAAGAACGTAACAGGTTGGACAAACCTCACAAACGCTACAATCGAAGGCGTTATCGCTCCAGATACAGTTATGGAATACAAGCTCACAGATGGTCAGATTTCCCTCAAGGCTCTCTCCAACGTTGGCGGTATGACATACACAACAGACGTTTCTGAATCTGATTACAACAAGAACACAATGACTTACACAGTTGACAGCAACACACTCGTTAAGGTTGCTGACGATGCATTCTTCTTCCTCAAGAAGGGCACAAACAAGTACTCTGTAGTTAAGGGTTCTGAAATCCAGGTTGCTGCTGCTGGCACAATCAAGATGACAGCTTACAACAACGAAACAATCAAGAAGGCAGTATTCGGCTTCATCGAAGCTACAACAATCGACGAAGCTTCTGCTGCAACATACGCATTCATCACAGGCAATGCATACTCTCAGGACGATAACGGCACAACAATCTGGTTCGTAAAGGGCCGCGATAAGAACGGTGCTGAAATCACATTCCAGGTATCCAAGGTTGGCTCTAACGCAGCTACTAAGGAAAACATCAACGCTCTCTACAACGGTATCGTAACATACACAATCCTCGATGGTAAGGCAGAACTCACAGCAGTTGCTAATGCTTCCGGCATCGGCACAGGCTACACAGCAGGTTCTATCTCCGCTATCGAAGGTGACACAGTTGTTATCGGTGGCAACCTCTACACAATTGCTGATGACGCAGTTATCATCAACGTAAAGGTTAACGACAGCAACAAGCCAGTATGGCAGGATACAACAAATGTTGTAGCAGCAGTTTCCTCTGCAAACAACGTTGTATACAAGACAAAGGGTACATCCGGTGCTAACGCTTCTATCATCTCTGAAATCATCGTAGAAGTTAACGGCGCAGCTATCCAGTACTAATTTATAATTAGTTCAATAGAAAAAAGACCGCGAAAGCGGTCTTTTTTCATGCCCATAAAATACTCACATAAAATCAGTTCCGACTTATAGTGCGGTATCATAGCACACAAGTTGGGCTTTGTCAAGTCGATATTTTGTAGGGTGCATTCACGAATGCACCGCGGGACGTTCGTGAACGTCCCCTACGTGGATTGTGCAAACCGCAGGAGATTCTTCACTTGCGTTCAGAATGACATATTTGTCGGGAGGGCGCAGAGACCCTCCCCTACAATCAATATCATGAAGCAATACGTAGGGGCGGGTTTCCATGCCCGCCCGAAAAAAAAGACCATCCGAAGATGGTCTTTTTCATCATATTCAATTAAACAATACCGCTGATGCGAACAACTTCGATGCCCTTGTCTTCCCAAGCCTTGAGAATCTGGTTGAAGCCGACGGAGTCACTTGCCATATGGCCTGCGATGATGAGGTTAGCCTTGTTGAGCTTTCTCATACCTTCAACAACTTCAGGAGTTGCGTGCATTGCGATGAAAGTGCCAACGCCAGCATTAGCGCAAGCTGTGTATTCGTCAAGTGTAGGAGCGCCTACGCCGTACATTTCAACGTAAATCTTACCAGCGAAACTGTCCTTGTTGCCAACCCATACTTCAGGCTTCTGGCCGTCGAGAGCCTCAGCATATTCACGGATTGTGAGGAGCTCGTTGATAACGTCACCAACTGTGCACTGTGGATTCTTTTCCATAAGAGCGTTCATCTTAGCCTGAACTGTGCGTTCTGCGAGGATGTCAGCAGGAGTGTGGAAAGCCACGTCATTGATATCGAGGAGCATTGCAACGTCGTGCATCTGAGTCTTGTTGCGTGTGTGACCAGCCTGATTACGCTTTTCACGGCCTGCATAAGCAAGACGCTGAGCTTCGTTGATTGGAACACCACATTCCATAAGCTTCTTCATATGGTCGCGGCCGAAAAGCTCGCTGATATTTGGGTCCATAATGCCGTTAGGATGGTGCTGAGCAACGCAGTCGAAGCCTGTCTGCTTTGCAACCATAAGCATGGATGTGTCCATATCGATACCTGCGAGAACCTTCTTTACTTCCTTGCCGTTATCGAAAACGATGCCGGAGTCTTCAGGCATTTTGTCGAGACCAACGAGATCGAGCACGATCTGATACATTTCTTTAACTGTCATAATTTTGTTTCCTCCAAACAATTTTGTTGAATATATTATATAATTATTTGTGGAAAATGTCAATAAGAGAAGGGTGCACAGGATGTAAAAAAGCCACCCGAAGGTGGCTTATATTTTTATAAATCTCTGCCGAAGATTCGTGCGGCATCCATAAGTGCCTGCATATTTTCAACAGGTGTATTGACCGGCATCTGGCAGCCTGAAGTGAGCACGAAGCCCTTTGGCGAATCGTGAGCCTCGTCGATGCACTTTTTAGCCGAGCGGAGCACGTCGTGTGGTGTGCCGAGACGCATAACCTCGACAGGAGGCACGTTGCCCTGGATGCACATCGCACCGCCCAGAACTTCCTTGGCCTCTGTAAGGCTTTCAACGTTGTCGAGACCGAAGCAGGTTACGCCGCTGTCGCGGATGTCTTCCCAGATTTTACGGCTTGTACCGCAGATGTGGAGACCACAGCCTGAGCCCTGACTCTTGATGAAGTCGACGTTTTTCTTGAAATAAGGCAGGGAGAATTTGCGGTACTGCTCAGGGCTGATGAGGGAAGTGGAGCTGACAGGGTCGGCAAAGCCGATGCCGATGCCCATATCGATAAGGCGCTGAATGTAGCGGTTGTTGTTTTCCACGATGATTTCGAGGAGAGCCTTGATTTTTTCAGGCTTCTTGATCATGCCGATGAGCAGATTTTCTGTGCCGAGCACCATTGCGGCGATTGTGAATGGGCCTGTGACCGTGCCGCTGACAGGGACTTTGTCACCGAGCTTTTCCTTGACCATACGAAGGCCTTCGAGGATTATAGGAAGACGGCCGTCCTTGTCGATATCGACAAGACGTGCATTTTCCACATCGCGAAGTGTATGTGCAGGCTTATAAAGCTGTGCAATATTGTTGGCGTGATAGCGGATTTCAGAGCCCATAGCCTCTGCCATACCGCGGAGAGTTGTCGAAAGACCTGCGCCGTCCGAGCCGAAATTATCGAAGATGTACTGCTCGAGCATATACATTTTTTCGGCGGAGTGATAGTAGACGTCGATAGGTGTGTTGATGAGATAGGAGAGCGTTTCGCCTGTGTCGAGACAGCAAGGCATACGGTCGACCTTTTCACCCTTTGAATAGAGGGCCATTCGCTCGATTGGCAGGAGCTCGTCCTTTGGCACAACGAGGCCGTTGAGATATTGTTCGATTCTATGCATGAGCCATCTCCTTCATCTTGCGTACAGCGGATGCTGCATCGACTGCGTAAGCGTCAGCACCGATTTCATCGGCAAACTTCTGGGAAATTGGGCCGCCGCCGATGAGAATTTTGTACTTGTCGCGGATGTTTTTAGCCTTGAGGTCATCGATGACAGCGCGCATACCTGCCATAGTTGTAGTCATAAGTGTGGACATACAGATGAAGTCGGCATTCACTTCCTCTGCCTTTGCAACGAAGTCAGCGAGAGGCACGTCACGGCCCAGGTCGTAGACTTCGAAGGATGCCGATTCGGACATGATTTTCACGAGATTTTTGCCGATATCGTGAGTGTCGCCTTCGACAACGCCGATGACAACCTTGATGTGCTTATCTGTGCTTTCGCCCTTGATGTGTGGCTTGAGGATATCGATGCCTGCGTTGAGGGCGAAGGAGGCTGTCAGCACTTCCGGAAGGAAATATTCCTGCTCTTCGTAAAGCACGCTGACGCGGTCCATACCGTGAATGAGGCCCTTGTTGATGGTTTCGGAAGCATCAATGCCCATTTCGAGAGACTTTTCGCACAATTCTTCAACGAGTTCGTCTTCCATTTCAACAACGCTGTCACTTATCTTCTGAAATAAAAGTTCTTTTTCCATAATTCACCTTCCGTTATTAGAATGCCATTGATGAGGCAAAAATGAGTTCGTAATTTTCTGTTTCGGCAAGCTCGAAATAGTCGATGTGACGGGCAAGGTCGGACATTTCAGCCTGGATTTTGCCCGACATAAGCGCCATATAAGCACCGCTGAGGGAGGAATTGCCCACGTAAATCAGCTTGTTTTCAACGCTTTCAGGCAAAAGACCGATGCCGATGAGGGATGAAACAGGCAGATGAGAGCCAAACTGACCTGCGATGATGACCTTGTCAAGGTCGTCGGCAGTGATGCCTGCCTTGCTTAAAAGCACGTTGAAGCCCGAGAGAATAGCGCCCTTCGCAAGCTGTACCTGACGGATATCGTCCTGAGTGATAATGATGCCGTCGCCCAAGTCAGCGTAACGTTTTTTGCCGTCCAGCTTAAGGATATCTCTGCGCCAGTCGCCTTCGTCAAGGCTTTCAGGCTTGATGAATACCCCCGATTTTTTGACGAAGCCATGCTTTACAAGCTCGCGTACTGCGGCAAGAATACCGCTTCCGCAAAGTCCTTTAGGAGAAATATTGCCGATAACGGCAAGCTTTACACCGTCAGGAGTGATTTCAATATCTTCGACAGCACCTTCGGCGGCGCGCATACCACAGCTGATATTCATACCCTCCAGGGCAGGACCTGCGGCGCACGAGCAGGAAAGAAGCGTACCGTTTTTTGCAAGAATAATCTCGCCGTTTGTGCCGATATCGATGAAAAGCACGTTGCCTTTCTCGTTTTTAAGGTCGGTCACAAAAGCACCTGCAACGATATCAGCGCCGATATAGGCTGACACCTGCGGCAGAGTCACAAGGTCGGCATTGTCAAAGCCAAAGCCGAGACAGGATGCCTTTACGGTCTGCTCATCGAGGAAAACAGGCTTGTATGGCGACTTGCCGAGGCTTCGTGCGTCAACACCGAGAAGCATGTGAGCCATAGTGCAGTTTGCCGACACCATGATGGTGCGTACGGCATTTTTATCAATATTATGAGAAGAACAGAGCGAATTGAGCATATTGTCAAGAGAGGTAACAATTGCATGGCGGAGGTCGGTTATCGCTTTTTCGCCCTGCTCATACTCATAAGTTATTCGTGTGAGCACGTCCAGACCGTATATTTTCTGGGCGTTTATATCGGATGCCGAGGCTATGATTTCGCCGTTTGTAAGGTTGACAACCGAGCAGACAACTGTCGTCGTGCCGATGTCGATTGCCGCGCCATAGCCTTCGCGGTATTCATGCTCAAAGTCAGGCAAATGGCCTGAGCTTAAAATAGGATGTGCCTTTTCCGAGTCGGGAATAAGCACGTCCACGTCTGAAAAAGCATCGGTCATGCAGGCAAGACGCCAGCCCTCTGCTATTTCAACATCTGTGAGAAAGGCCTTTTCTGCATCGCACACAGGCGAATATTCGCCCGAAAGAGTCTTTACACGGCATTTGCCGCATACACCCGTGCCCATACAAGGGGAATTGATATAGGCGTTGCTTTCAAGCAGAAGAGAAAGAAGATTGACCTTTCTTTCGTTGTTTATTGTAATTCTATTCATTTATAATACCTTTGAGTATCGCCTGAGTGTTGACAAGCGGAGAGCGCATACCCAGACCACAGGCAGGAGCGAGAATGTCGCTGCCGTTTTTCATACATTCGCGTGTGAGCAGGGCAACCTTTTCAGGCGAGCCAAATTCGAGAGTGTAGGTGCTGACGTTACCCATAAGCACTCTGTCAGGCAGATTTGCCCTTGCCTCCTTCATAGGCACGACAGAGTCAAAGCTGAGCGCGTCTGCGCGGATATCGTTCATCTGTGCATAAACCGCATTCATGTGTCCGCAGATATGCACGATAACGTGAGCATTCTTTGCCTTGACGGCATCGACGATGCGGTTGATATACTGTACGGCAAACTCTTCAAAATACTTCGGACCCAGGATTTCACCTGTGCCGCTCGGGTCGGAAATCGCGATTATATCAGCGCCCGCTTCAACCTGAGCGAGAGCAAAGTTTACAAGACCGTCTGTGACAAAGCTCATAAACGCGTGAGCCTCGTCCTTCTTCTTGCGAAGCTGACGATAGAAAACCATCGGCTCGATGAGAGAGGAGGCTGTGCTGACAGGGCCTGTGATATTGCCGATGACAGGAAGGTCAGGAGCCTTATTCTTTATGATTTTGATAGCGTCAAGCACAACCTTTGCGCGTCCCTTTGTAACGTCAAAAGCGGTGAGCTTGTCAATTTCATCCACAGAATCCATTACGTACTTTGTTACGCGTGGCTCGATATGGCGGTTGCCGAGGTCGGCGGATGCCCCCATATTTTCCGCTTCGACAGTCATGCAGAAAGGCACACCTGCATTTTCGAAGCATCCGTTTTCATATGCAGAAAGGGCAAGCTGAGCCATTTTTTCGCTGTCTGTGTGAGCATCAGGAAGAAAGACGTCAGCCTTCTCCATCAGCGGCTCTGTTATCATATTCATCATGCCGCCCGGGCAGATGCAAGGAGCGCGGTCGGCCTTTTCTTTATTCAAAACGGCAATAAGTCTGTTTTTCGGTGTCATATTGCCTCCTTTATTTCAGTTTTATTGTATTCAGCTCCATATCGGAGATGATTTTGTCGTAATTTATGCAGGTATGTCCCACAAGACCGAGCTTGCCCTTCATATTGACGAGTGCCTGCTGATAGGTCATTTCATACGGAAGAGCGACCTTTTTTATTTCTGCAAGGTCACAGCCAAGCAGAGCGAAGGCTGTTTTAGGGCATAAAACTACGTCAATATCGAGGATTTCCTGAGCCTTTTTCAGCAGCGGATAAGTGAAACACTCTGTTATAAGCTGACAATATTTCGGACCCAGAATATCCACACCGCCCATAGGGTCGGCATAGCTGATGAAGGCGGCGCCGTTGTCCTGCGCCATTTTCATAAGCTCAAGAAGGTCTTCCGAAAGCCTTTCAAGACGGGCGAGGAGATTTTCCGTATCCTTGCGGAGAAGTCGGAAAAGGATATCGTTTTTGATTATCCCTGTCAGTATCGTCATAGGGCCGGAAACCTGAAAAAGCACGTTTTCACCCTGGGATGCAAGAGAATGACAGGCATAAAGTGTGCCCTGCAGACGCTCAAGGCCGAAATTCATTGGCCTGATATGGTCGATAGTATCGAAAATCGGGTCTTTCATACGAAGGCCGAAATTATCGCAGGAGTAGTTTACAAGACCGCCCATGCTTTCGGCTTCGATGGTGTGGCAGAAGGGCAGACGGCAGAGCGTTTTGTCGGTTTTCTCCTTTATAAGCAGGGAAAACTGCTCCATAAGGGCAGGGTCAAGATAGACCTCAGGGGCGGAAAATCCGCTGTCGCGCAGAATATCGCGTGCAACGATATTGCTGTCACCGTTGCAGTGAAAATCAACGATTGCCATATAAAACCCCTCCTTTGCATACCTATATATAATAATGATAACACCGCATTACTGCAAAGTCTAATTGATAAAACCTTTAGAAAGCGCATATATTTATAGATAAAATCAATAAAGATGGTGAAAGAAAAGACCTCCGTGATGGAGGTCTTTTGCAGTTTAGATTTTGATGCTTTCAAATGCCTTTTTGATTGCCTTATAGTATTCGATAAGCACGGAGGCATCGGAATTGCTTGCACGGACAGACTCGAGAGATTCAATCATTGCATTTGCATACTGAATATTGCCTGCGATGTTGTCCTTAAGCTTGGCAGCGTTTTCTGCATTCTTGCGCTTTGCACCTTCAATGGAGCCGCGTGTGTTCATTGCCATTGAAACAAAAGCTCTGAAGGCAAATATAAGGGCGGAAACTGTGAGGATTGTTCTGTCCTGAGCAATTGTGCTGAAATCAAGTACAGAGGTTATGATTGCGCCCGCTGTAATGACGACACCCGTTGTGATGAGGTTGCTCAGGATGAAGGTAGCGTTGACTGTGAGAAGACCTGAAATAATAGCAACACCTGCACAAACGAAAAGCTTGGTCATATTTCGTGTGCCGAGCCACTGGACGTTTTCGTAATTTACAAACCAGATATAGCCGATGAAAAGTGCGCAGAGCACGATTGCGATAGCGGAGCTTATATATATGGAGGATGAGCCAACGTATTCAGACTTCTTCGAGTCACTTGTGCAGCTTGCGTATGCATTGCCGAGTGTGCCTGCAAGTGTGCCCGAAGGACGGTTGTCATTTGTAATGCAATTCTTGTATTTCAGGCGGTTAATGAGGTTTTTGATAGATAAATCGCACTTATAATGGCTCTTTCTGCCGATGAGAAGTGCCTTTTCGCTGAGGTCGATTGAAGTGTCAGCATTGCTTGTGTCAGCGGCATAGCTGACGAGATTATCGATGTATTCGTTGCGCTGTTTGTCTGTAACGGAGGCATCGTCAGCCATTATGTATGCAATAGAAGCCAATAAATCACGCATTTTCTTTTCGTCTTCAGGCCTGCGGACCGGCTTTTCAGTAGTCTTTGGCTTAGTCGACGCGACAGTAGTTTTAGGCTTTTCGGCAGTAGTTGTTGTTTTACTAGGTGAACTGCTCTTCACGGACTCAGCGTACGAAGGAACGGAGAGCTCTTCATTGCGTACACGTTCAACAGCAGAAGGCTGAGCACCAAAGTGAGCGGCATATTCTGCCTTTGCCTTGTCGCTTATGTGGTCGAAAGAATATACATACTGCTCCATAAAGCGATTCTGCATAGCAAGATAGTCGTTGTGGAAATCGGTATAATATGTGAGAAGACGTTTGATGTATGAATCAGGAGGATTGCCGAGCTTTGGCTTCATTCCGGCATAATTTGCCAGAAAAACACGATGTGTATCTTCGAATTTAAGGCGTGCAAGGATGTATGAAATACATGATATGAGTCTTTCGGTTTCAATAATGCGGGCAGGAAGCTCATCGGAGGAATTGATGCGGTCGAGTGAATGTTTATGAAGCTCCCAATATCTTTCGGCGAGATAGCCGGCGTAATCATCTATAATTCCGTCTTCCGTGATGAAGCCTTCAGCGGATAAAAGTTGGTGGAAATAATATGATCGTGGGAATAATCCCTCCAGTGAATCTGTAATAATGATGTCTTTTTCAAAGGCGTTGACCTTTTCGCTTACAGATTTATCACAGGAAAGCACATTATGAGCATTAAAACTCGCATGAAGCTCCTGCACAAACGAATCAGAATCTGAATAGGCAATGAGGAAAGCGTCATAATGGGAGATCGAATCGAGAACTTTTGAAGAAAAGGCTTCCGAAGTGTTCACATCTTCACCTGTGGTTTTGACAAAAAATCCATCGAAAACCTTGATGGCATGATCGTAATATTTCTTGGCATCGTCAATTGCTTCGTTGACGACCACGCTTACGGCATCTTTAAGCTTGTTTTTCATTGCAAAATGTGGAAATTCCGTTTTCATGAAATCAATGGAATTCTGTATACAGCCGACAAAAAGGCGTACCTTTGCAAGCTCATCAAGATTTTCGCCTTTGTCAAAATGGGATGCCATTTCTTCAAGGTATCCATAAAGGCCGAAATTGCCTGGTTTATTGGCGGAGATTGTTCGGTTTGCCATAAGAGCAGTAAGCTGGAACTTATAGGTTGCAGTGAGAAGTCGTTCGCTCAGATTGAAATCTTCGATGGAAATGGCTTTGCCATTGGAATTTGCCTCAGAAAATACAAGCGAAAGCTCGAGGTCTGCACTCGAACAGGCATTTTTGAAGTCCTGAGGAAAATCTCCAAGAAGATTGAACTTATTTATGTCAGCCAGTGAATAATCAGCGAGGTTTGGCATAATTTTTCCTCCTTGTGAAAAATAATTATGTACCAATTATACTCCTGAAAACATCCATTTTCAAGGGTAAAACATAAAAAAGCCACCCTTTTTGGGTGGCTTTTAAGCTTAAATTAAAGAATTAACCCTTGATGTAGTTGTAAACAGACTTTACGCCGAAGCCTGTGCCGCCTGCAGCAAGGCCGTCCTTCTTAGCCTTTGCAAATGTGCAGCCTGCAACGTCGAGGTGGATGAATGGCTTGCCTTCCTTGAATTCGTCGAGGAAGAGACCAGCGCAGATACCGCCTGCACCATTTGTAGAGGAGTTGTAAAGGTCTGCGATGTCAGACTTGATGAATTCGCGGTATTCATCGAATACAGGGAGACGAGCGTACTTTTCGCCGGAAACGAAGCTCTTG
>JAFYNW010000253.1 GCA_017547995.1 Clostridia bacterium
ATGCAAATCCTGTTAAAGAGGGCACAAAAAGAAATCGCGTAGTTATTATGTTTACTGACGGTGCTCCTGGTAACTGGACTTCTTGGCAGGATAATGAATCTAGAGACGTAGCAAATGCTGCTATTGCGGCTTCATTAACTACTAAAAATGTATATGGTGCAACAGTATATACTATCGGTATCTTTAATGGTGCAAATGCTAATGATATTTCTGGAAGAGAAAACAAGTATATGCATTACGTTTCTTCCAACTATCCAAAGGCTGTAAGCTATTCTCCAGATAGCAACGGCCTTGCAACTGGTGAATCACCAAAGTCAGGTTATTATCTCTCTGCTGGTAATGCTGATGCATTGAATAATATCTTTACTCAGATTGCAAATAATATTCAGAATGGATCAACAACAGTTACACTCGGTGAGAAGGCTGTTGTTAAGGATATTGTAACTCCTCAGTTTACAATGCCTAAAAATGCAACAGACGTTCACGTTTATGCAGTTGACTGCCTGACATATGATGCTGATAATCCAACTGCTGCTACATGGGAAACTTTGGATAAGGCTGAAGAATTGAACGATGCAGTTACAATTGATGCAGCAACAAAGACAATCGAAGTAACAGGCTTTGATTTCAAGTATAACTTCGTAGCTGAAAATGGTCGTCAGGAAGGTGATCCAACAAAGACCGGCACATTCCGTGGTAGAAAGCTCGTTATCGTATTTGATGTCGCAGTTCGTGATGGCTTCCTCGGCGGTAACGATGTTTTCACTAACGGTGATGCATCCGGTGTCTATGACGAAAACGACAATCTTGTTGAAAACTTCAACAGACCAACTGTTGACGTCGAAATAAAGCCTGTAACTGTTACAACAAATGATAAGTTTGTATACTTCTCCAACAGCCTCGCTAAAAAAGATTTGCTTAATGGCGTTGTTGTTAAGAGCGGTAACGTAGCACTTGACCTTGCTGCAGGCGAAGCAGGTAATTATGGTCTTGAAGAATGGCAGAATGCTTACGTTACTATCGGTGATAAAGATACAACTACATCATACAGTGATCTTACATCAAATAAGCAGTACACAGTAAAGGCTACTGTTACACCAAACACTCGAAAGGATGGCGTAACAGGTGCGGCACAGCCACAGGAAAATAGTGCAACAGGTAATGTTTACGTATTGATGCCTGATTTCACTTATGCAGATGGTTACGTATACTTTGGCGGCGAAATGCCAAAGGATGCTAATTACAATATAAACAACCGCTCTGATACAATCACATGGTCTCATTCAGAGTTTGGCGCAGATGATAAAGTATTAGAAGGTATGGTTGAACCAACTGTTGGTGATTTTACATTTGCATATTCTCCAAACAGTGGTAATGTAACAACAGAAAATGATATCACAGTAAATGCAACAGCATCTAAGCTTGGTATTTCATTTAATGATAACTTCAAGCTTCACGTTTATACTCCAACATTCGACTTTGCAGATGGTAACGTTTACTACTTAGGTCAGATGCCGGAAGAATATGACAATGCAACACTTACAGGATGGACACGTAATGGCACTGCATTGACAACAGCTATTTCTGATAAAATGCAGAATAAAGCTCCTGCAATTGGTGATTTTGACTTCGTGCATAGTTCATCTGTAACGGGCACTATTAAGCAGATTGGTGATATTACTGTAAACGTTACAAAGGCTACTGTAAACGGTGCAAGTTTAGATTTGACAAACAATTTCAAACTTAAAGTTTACACACCTGAGTTTACATTCACAGATTCTTCTGCATACTACGGTACCGATGCTCCAACATTTGAAGCTCCAGAACCTAACTGGAATAATGAAGGCGTGACAATGTGGAATGATGAGCCACCATTTGAAATGGAATTTGCAAATGAAACAGGCAAGGTTAACGGCTCCAATATCGTTGTAACACCTAAGAATTATAAGGTTAACGTTGCAAAAATTAAAGCAGACGGTACTGAACTGAAAGAGGAAGATGTTCTTAAAAACATCCTTTACAAGTGGACTGATGATGATTGTAAGCCAACAATCGATGGCCACGCGGCTAACGCAGACAGCGACGAATTCTACGTACACGTAAATACTTGCAGCATCACAATCTAAAAGAACGGCTTCAGCTCTCTCGACCCTAATGAAGTTGCAATGTTCAACGTAACAGGTGATAACGTACACGTTCCAGTTAACCTCGACGTAGCAGTTCATAATGGCGACTACGTAACAATCAATGGTCTTCCTGTTGGTACTTACACAGTAGATGAAGACGAAGATTGGAGCTGGAGATACGCTGACCTCGCTGCACAGACACCAACAGTTTCCAAGGATGATTCTACAGAAACAGTTTCTTTCACAAACAATCGTGTTGAAGAATTGTGGCTCGACTTTGCAACATGGTGCAAGAACATCTTCAAGTCAGGCAAAGCAGCTGTAAAGAGTAACTAAGAAAGGAGGCCGGAGTAATGAGTAAATATCTGAAAAACAAAAACAAAAAGTCTTTGACTTTGATTGTCTCCCTCATTCTGATTATCACAATCGGTGTCGGCGGCACTTTGGCCTACCTTATCACAAGCACAAGTGCTGTGAAAAACACATTCACACCAAGCAAGGTTGTTATTTCCGTCGATGAAACATTCGACGGAAATACAAAGTCAAATGTAAAGATTCAGAATCACAGCGATTCCGTTAAGGCTTATATCCGTGCCGCAATCGTTGTAAACTGGATGGATAACCACGGCAACGTCTGGGCAACAACTCCAGAATTGGGCAAAGACTATACAATGACACCTGGTACAGGCTGGACACTCGGCACAGATGGTATTTATTACCATAAGGGTGCAGTTCCAGCAGGTAAGCCTACAGAAGTTTTGATTACTGAAGCAAAGCCTCTTGTTGAGGCTCCTGCAGATGGTTACTATCTCTCCATCGAAATCCTCGCTCAGGGTATTCAGGCAGATGGCGTTGATTCTAACAATGAACCACCTGTATTGAGTGCATGGGAAAGCGGTGTGTCAGCTGCAAATAATGACACATTGACTATTAAGCAGTAAGGAGGTCGGGAATATGAAAAATACTTTCAAAAAACTTTCGGCGCTCCTTATGGCTATGGTTATGATGCTCAGCATTATGACAACAGCTTTCGCGGCTAACCCTAAAATGATTATTCTCGCAGGCGAAGGTCAGGAAAGCGCTGTTGAATGGACAGACAACGAGGCTTATCTCGTTAAAGGCGACCTTTTCTCCGCAGGCTTCAAGGGCGTTATGCCTGGCGACACAGTCGAAGACGAAATCTATATCCAGAATAAGTGGTCCGGCTACGATTACATCCAGCTTTTCATGAATATTCTTCCTCACAGCGAAGAAAATGCTCCTGAGGCTGACGTAACTGTTGCGGACAATAACGAATTCCTCTCTCAGCTCAACATCACAATCTGGGATGCTGAAAAGAAGGACGAGAAAATCATTTATCAGGGCAAGGCTGACGGCGTGCTCGAGGAAAATTACCTCCTCGGCTATATGAATTACAGCGAAACTGCAAAGCTCATCGTTGCGCTTGAAGTTCCTGTAACGCTCGGCAACGATTTCGCAAACCGTATCGGTGAAATCGACTGGAAGTTCACTTACCACGGTGAAAATTATCCTGACGATCCACCGCCACCTGTGAATCCGCCAAAGCCAACAGACCCTACGGAACCAACTGAAGACGTTGATGATCCGGACGTTCCATTGACTCCTGTTGACCCACCTTCCGATCCTGATATTTCTATCGACGATCCGGACGTTCCAAAGACAGGCGATATGACTCAGATTGTGCCTTACGTAGCACTCCTGATTCTCGGCTTTGCCGGCCTGATTCTCCCTCTTTTCAAGAAAAAGAAGGCTAAGGAAGACTAATCAATAACAGAACAGCCCGCCGTAAATTGCGGGCTGTTTTCATACGTTACGACAATTATTTAATGAGGTATCCACAGGGTGTTTAAGAAAATTATCCGTTATCTGATTCCACTGTGCAGTCTGGCGCTCATTGCCTATTCCGCATGGAATCTCAATACAATCCGCATGGAGTATAAGGAAGGCACCGACCTTTATGAGGGCGTGTCTCAGCAGTATACAAAGCCGCGCATCTATCCTGCAAAGCCGAGCGCTCCCGTTGAAGAGGAGAAAAAGGAAGGCGTGCCTATCGAGGTCGATTTTGAGACTCTGAAGGCGAGTAATTCCGACGTCATCGGCTGGATTTACTGCGAGGATACGATAATCGACTATCCTGTCGTGCAGGCAGACGACAACAATTATTATCTGCGCCGTATGCTCAATGGAAAATACAATAAGAACGGCACGATTTTTATGGATTACCGTAATTCTGCCGACCTGAGTGATTTCCATACTATAATTTACGGCCACAATATGAAGAACAACGCGATGTTTGGTACGCTGACTGAATATGCAAGTCAGGAGTATTATGAAAAGCATCCTGTGTTGTGGCTGCTCACACCTGACAAGAATTATCAGATTGAGCTCATCGGTGGCTTTATAACTCCTGCCGACAGTGAGATTTATTCCTTCCCGACAACTGCGGAGGGCAGGGACAAGCTGATTTCGATTGTGCGTAAAAAGTCGAACTTCACAAGTGAAGTGGAAATCTCTGCGGAAGACCGCATTGTGACTTTGTCCACCTGCACTTACGAGTATGACGATGCGCGATACGTTCTCACAGGCGTTTTGCGTGAATATACAGAGGAATAGCCAAAATTATTGCATAAAAAAGCTCTCCGTTATGGAGAGCTTTTGTCATATTTACTTTGCTTTTGCTTTGTTTTCTGCGCGCTGATAAATCACAAGACCGATAATCATAATGAATGCACCGAGGAAGACAATCTTTTCAGGCACTTCGCCCAGCATAAAGTATGCTGAAACTGCAGTGCAGAATGGGCTGAGCAAGCCGATGAGGGACATTGTAACGTTCTTGACGTACTTGAGCACCCACATACTCATCGACTGACCGATGAGAGTACAGCCAAAGGTTACACCGATAAGCGGCCAGATTGCATCGGCAGGAATAGCAAAGGATGCGCCTTGCATAGCGGCATAAACGCCAGCCATAATACCTGCGAAAAGATAGGAGAAGCCAATCATTGGCGCAAGGTCAAGATGCTGTCTTGCACGTCTGCCGAAGATGTTGTTGAGAGCAAAACAGCAACAGCAGATGATGATAATGATAAGCACGAAAGGACTGCCGAAGGAAATGACGTTATCGATGCCGATAACTGTCACACCTGCAAGACAGACGACGATGCCGATAAGCGAGCGGAGAGAGGTTTTTTCTCTGTAAAGAAGCCAAAGGAAAACGACGATGATGATAGGCTGCATATTGGAAAGTGTTGTCATAGAGAATGCCGAAGCACCCATGCGCAAGCCTTCTGCCCAGAGCACGAAGCCGAGAAGCTTTGTGATGGTATAGCCGACAAACGGCTTCCAGATTTTCGGTGCCGCTTCCTTCATGTTGTCGCGGTTGGACTTCTGAATGAGCGACCATGGAATCATAACGGCGGCAACGCCAATCATACGATAGAAAGTGACAACCGATGAATCCATACCGGCCTTGACTATCATAGCAAGGAAGGTTGACGTAAATGAGTTGATGACGACGGCGAGTACGCCGAAGAATAATGCTTGTTTATAGGAGATTTTCACGAAACTGCCTCCGGAGACTATGCGAATGTCTTTGTAACCTTAGGCATTACTTCGCTGACCTTGATGTTCTGAGGACATACCTTTTCACACTTCTTGCAAGCACGGCAAGCGTCAGCCTTGATTTCGAGAGCTTCGTATTCAGCCTTGGCAGGGCCCATACCGTGGCTTGCGCTCTTGTTGTAAGAGGCAAAGATAACAGGGATGTTGAGGCCGAATGGGCAAGGCATACAGTATTCGCACTTTGTGCAGTCAACGAGAGAAGCTCTGTCGAAGATTTCCTTAGCCTTGGCGTAGATTGCGCGTTCTTCTTCCTTTACCATACCAACAGAGCTGCGGGATGCGTATTCAAGATTCTGAGCAACCTGTTCAGGCTCTGTCATACCGCTGAGGAGAAGGCTGACTTCTTCCTGGTCCCAAAGCCAGTCGAGAGCATATTCAACGTGGCTCTTTCCTTCAGGGAAAGCAGCAGCAACGTGAGGCGCAAGGTTAGCAAGCTTGCCACCGAGGAGTGGCTCCATGATTACAACGCCAAGACCCTTGGATGCAGCATACTTGAGGCCTTCTGTACCAGCCTGATGATGTGTGTTGATGTAGTTATACTGAATCTGGCAGAATTCCCAGCCATCGTAGAAGTCGATGATTTCCTTGAAAGTAGCAAGGTCATCATGGAAGGAGAAGCCGATGTGACGGATTTTGCCCTCAGCCTTAGCCTTTTCAAGCTTTTCAACGAGATTGAACTTCTTTACCTTTTCTTCAAAGCGTTCACGGTTGAGCGCGTGAAGGAGATAGAAGTCGATGTGGTCTGTGTCGAGCTTCTGAAGCTGTTCATCGAGGATTTTTTCGAAATCGTCAGCGCATTCAAGCTTTGGCATAGGCATCTTGTCAGCAAGATATACCTTTTCACGGTAGCCATCCTTGAGAGCCTTACCAACAACGATTTCACTTGTGCCCTGATGATAAGGGTAAGCCGTGTCAACGTAGTTTACGCCGCTGTCGATAGCGTGGCGAATCATTGCGATAGCCTTTTCTTCCATGATTGTCTTGTCTTCGTTGATAGGAAGACGCATACAGCCGAAACCGAGAGCCGAAACTTCAGCGCCTGTATTACCGAACTTTCTGTAATTCATAATTTTCCTCCATAACATTATATGTCTTTATATCCCAATTATACCACTTTGAAAATATGGTGTCAATGAAAAGCAAAAGGCCCATCGTATGATGAGCCTTTTTAACTATAATTTTCTGATAATTTTGCCGAGATATTTGTCGATAATCGCGTCGGCGAATGGAATCACCTTGTCGTAAATCATAAAGCAAAGGTCGGAGACAACAATGAGAATTATCATCATGCCAGGGTCTGCCGCCTGAGGAATGAGATAAAGAATAACGGCAAGCTCGATAAGTCCGAAAGCCACTGTGAAAAAGACAAGCTTTGCAATAAAGCCAATCTTTTCAGGAAGCTTCTGGAATAGCGGTCTTATGATAGGATAAAGACCGAAAGTGAAGAAAAATATCAGATTCTGCTCGATGTCCGTCACAAGCATAAAGCATATAACGCTGACACAAAGCCACATCAATACGTGATATTTTTTGCCGTAGGCATTGCCCACGGGGACGAGCATAAGACCTGCAATCATCGGTGAAATATAAACGCCAACACCGAGTACAGCGCCGATAATCATAATGACAACGGCAAGCGCGGACATCATTCCGCAGGTCGAAACTATTTTGGATTTTTTCATATACTTCTGCACCTTAACTGGAATGCCTTGTTGAGACATTCGATAGTAATATTTCTTTCGCCGTGAGCCTTTTCGCCGTCGAGAGTCCAGTCCATATTTTCAGGAGCGACGATGGTCATTCTCGAAGCCTTGACGAATGTAACCATGGCACACTGATAGGTCTTGCGGCGCATAGCCTGAATACATTCGACAACCTCGTTTCTGTCCTTCGGCTTGCGTGCGAGCAATACCTCAAACAAGCCGTCGCTCATATCGACAGTGCCGCTTGAAAAGTTGAGCACACCGCCAAGTCGGGTAGAGTTTGAAATAGCACCGAAGATGAAATCATCCTCGATAATCTGCCCGTTGTCAAGCTCAACCCTGACGCGATAAGTCTTTATCTGGGAGAGCTCCTGAGCGCTGTTGAGAATGTAAGCCGCACGGCCCATAATGTTTTTCATTTCCTGCGGTGTGGAGTAGCTTGTCTTTGTAAACATACCGAAGGATGCCGCGTATGAAAAATATCTGCCGTTGAATGTGCCAACGTCGAGAATGATATTTCTGCCGCTGACGATATCGTAGGCGGCATGGACAAGGTCGGTTGAAAGATTGAGAGTGGATGCGTAATCGTTGGTCGAGCCGCAAGGGATATAGCCTATCGGAATATTCTTTCCGCTTTTGAGCACACCCGAGATTGTTTCGGTAAAAGTGCCGTCACCGCCGCAGCAGACCACAAGACCGGTCTCCTCTGCATAGCGGATGATAGCCTGCTCGCCGTCACCTGCACAGCTTGTGATGTGAGTGATAACTGCGTAGCCCGAGCGGTTGAAGATATCGATTATATCGGCAAGATGCCTGCAGGCCTTACGCTGACCTGCCTGTGGATTTACAATTAAAAGAAGCTTTTCCATAGTTATTTCTGTTTTGTTTCAAAAATGGTCTTGATTCCGCAGTATACAAGATAAGCGGCAACGATGAGCGAGCCGATAAAATCAAGCCATACGGAAATCTGTGAATCAGGCATGAATACGACAGAGAGGAGCGCGATTGTGATACAGCTGTCCACCATGCTTTTTGCTCTGTAAAGGCGGGACTGCACGGCAATGATAGGGTTAGGCTCAGCCTTGTTGAGCTTGGCATA
>JAFYNW010000254.1 GCA_017547995.1 Clostridia bacterium
GCTATGAGCAATATGCACCTTTAGCTCAGTTGGTAGAGCAACTGACTCTTAATCAGTGGGTCCCGGGTTCGAGTCCCTGAAGGTGCACCAAAAAGAAGTTAAGCGAAAGCTTGATGATATACAGTAGGTGTTTATTACAATGATGGTCCACCTGTTCCCATATCGAACACAGTAGTGAAATTCATTCGTGCTGACAATACTTAGCTGGCGACGGCTTGGGAAGATAAGTAATGCCTACACTTTACAAAAGTCACTCATTTGAGTGACTTTTTTGTTATATGCAGGATGAAGCAGGCATCAGCCCCTACAGATTTTGTGGGACGCCGAGGGCGTCGTCCCCTGCGTTGTATCCGGACACCTTTACGGTGTCTTTTTTATTTTTTAGCAAAATGCATCAACAATAATCTTCTTTTCATTTTTGAGTGATTGTGATATAATAATTATAACCCTGAAAAAAGGAGGGGTATTATGATTTTTCGAAGCGAAGATATGATATATACAGCATATTACCACCGCCCTGCCGAAGAAAACGGCATGGTTTATTGTCGTGCGCTCAATGCTGTGGCTGAAAAAGATGAGGATTTCTGCAGAAAATGTCCCCTCAGCTGCAAATCTGGCAGAAAGCACGTGTGCTTCTATTTTGACCTTTCTCATAAAGAGGATTTCCCGCCTGAAAAGGAGAAAATCTTCCACGATGGCATAATTTATGCCCAGATTACCCCGCGATTCCCGCTTTTCTCTGCGTTGAGTGAGCGTTGGGGTGAAATGAATAACAACGAATTTCTCAATAACTGGGAGCATTCTGAGCGATGCAAAATCGAGAAGGCGCTCAATCAGGCGGCAGAAAAATATAAGGATGACCCTGCGGCAATGCGTGACTGCATCGAAAGAGCGTATGAGGTCAGCGTAAAAATCACACGTACAGATGAAATCTGTAATCTCATCGATGAGATACTTAAAGGCGTAGAATAGGTGACGTTATGAAGAATATACTTGTTATCGGCAGTCTTAATATGGACCTTGTAATAAATACCGACCGCATTCCTGTGCCGGGTGAAACTCTTCACGGCAGTGGATTTTCTCATTTTCCGGGCGGCAAGGGCGCTAATCAGGCATCGGCTTGTGCCCGTGCAGGCGGCAACGTGAAGATGCTTGGCAAGGTCGGCAATGATGCATACGGCGATATTCTGCTGAAAAATCTCAGTCAGGACGGCGTTAATATCAGCGGTGTCGAGCGTGAAGATATTTCCACAGGCGTGGCGGTCATCACGGTCTGCAAGGGCGAGAATACTATAATTCTCGATAAGGGTGCAAACGGCATGGTTGACAAGGACTATATCGACCGTCATATCGATGCCATCGATTGGGCAGATTATGTCATTATGCAATATGAAATACCTATGGAAACCATCGTTTATATCGCACAGCTTGCAAAAAGCAAGGGTAAGGCTATCGTTATCGACCCTGCACCTATGCTAGATGCTCCACGCGAGCTTTATGAGATGGCGGATATAATCCTTCCTAACGAAACCGAAACAGCACATCTTATCGGCGAAACCCTCGAGCCTGAGGATGCCGTAAAGAAGATGCATCAGCTTGGCGCGAAAAACGTCATTATGACTCTCGGCAAAAAGGGCAGCCTTTTCTATGATGGTGAAAAAATCATAAATCAGCCTGCCTATAAGGTAAAGGCTATCGACAGCACGGGGGCGGGCGACTGCTTCACAGGCTCTCTCGTTGCTCATCTTGCCACAGAAAAGACTATGGAAGAAGCTCTTGAGTTTGCAACAAAGGCATCTGCTATTGCAGTCGGCAGACGTGGCGCACAGCCTTCCTTCCCTTGGAAGAGCGAGGTTGAAAAGTGGAAGAAGGGCAAGAAATAGCCTATGGAATATAAAATCAATGAAGAAAGACTGAGCAGGGACGAGTATATCGGCTTTCTTAAAAACACAGATTTGGGCTCGCAGTATCCAAAGGAGCGCTTTGACGAACGTATCGAAACCTTGCTCAAAAGAGCATCCATCAGCCTTGTTGCACGAGATGAGCAGGGCGGAATCGTCGGCGTTTGTCTTGGGATAACCGACTTTGCCTATTGGCTGTTTATAACAGACCTGGGTGTTGTCCGTCAGCATACGGGTAAGGGAATCGGCAGGGCATTGGTTAAAGAATTGCTCAGAATAGCAGGCGGCGAGGAAAATATCATAATGTATACCTGCGTCAACGAAAACGCTATTCCGTTTTATGAAAAAATCGGTATGAAGAAGTCGAAGGACGTTATGGTGTATAACAAAGCCGACTGGACAGAGTTTACAGTAGAATAAAATAAAAAAGCTCCGTGAGAAACGGAGCTTTTTCTATGTAACAATATCTTATCTGTTGAGGATGAGCTTTGTGAGTTCAACTGGATCAACGATTTCATTGCCCTTGTAAACGCGCATATTGCCGGAAGCAATTTCGTCGATGAGGATAACTTCGTTGTTGTTGTAGCCGAATTCAAACTTGATATCCCAGAGGTCGAGGCCGATGGACTTGAGGTCTTCAGCAACGATGTTTGTAATCTTGAGTGTCTGTTCCTTCATGCTCTTGAACATTTCTTCGCTCATAACACCGAGAGCAGCAAGACCTTCGCTTGTTACGAGTGGGTCACCCTTAGCGTCGTTCTTGAATGTGCATTCAACGTAGCCGCCTTCGAGCTTTGTGCCGTTTTCGATGTATTCGCCGTATCTGCGAACGAAGCTGCCTGTTGCAACGAGACGGCAGATAACTTCGAGACCCTTGCCGAATACTGTAGCAGGAAGAACTTCCATTGTAGCGTTTTCGAGGTCAGCACTTACGTAGTGAGTCTTGATGCCAGCCTTCTTGAGAAGTTCAAAATAATATACGGATGTTTCAAGATTTGCCTTGCCGATACCGTCGATTGTAAGACCAACAGCGTTTTCACCTGGATCAAATACGCCATCCTTACCTGTAACGTCGTCCTTGAACTTGAGGTTTACGTTGCCGTTAGGAAGCTTATAAACGTCCTTTGTCTTGCCTTTGTACATCAATTCCATTGGATAAACACTCCTTCTATTTTTATGTGTATTGTGTGTCAGTTACCGGAAGAGAAAACTTCTCCCCCATAATAATAGAATATCACTTTGCATCCGATATGTCAATAAAAGTTTGAGCTTCGGGAGAGAAAAAGTCACCCTCAGGCTGTGCGAAGGTGACTTTTGTGGGTATGGATTTATGAAAGCATAAGCTTATAAGTTCTGAGAATGCAGAGAGCGCTCTGCTCGCAGGTGTAAACACCCGTAGGGTCGAAGTTATTGTTGCCAACGCCATTCATAATGCCGGCCGCGCTGACAGCCGCAACAGCATCCTGAGCCCATGATGCCACCTTGCCGGAGTCATTGAAGCTGAGGTTGCCCTTTGGAAGCTTATAGCCTAATGCATTGCACAAGCGGTAAAGAATTGTCGCCGCTTCCTGACGTGTAATCTGACCATAAGGGTCAAAGGTTGTGGTCGATTTGCCGTTGATTACACCGTTGCTGTACATGGAATTGATGGAGGAAGCGCCTCTGGACGTTACGTTGGATGGAGTTACGTCGTCAAATACAATCTGGTAAGCGTTGTTTGCTGTTTTCAATTCAGGATTCCACTTCTTGTTATATGAGTCATAACTCATACCTGCAAAGAAGCGAGTGCCCCAGAGATTGGCCACCAATTCACGATGCATTGAGTATACAAACTGAATTCGTGTAGCAGGCTTCTGGTAGCCTGTGGAATGGGCTGTGCCGACGTAAGGCACAACACTTTCGTCACTGCCGCCTAAAACACGCTGATATTCTTCGATATCAGCCTTTGCCCACGTGCTTGGTAC
>JAFYNW010000255.1 GCA_017547995.1 Clostridia bacterium
ATATGGAATAAATATGATGAGCTCGAGCTTGTCTGCTGGGTAATTTATCCCGATAAGTCGATGACTATGGCTGAAGCGGCTGAGGTGCTTGATTTTGAAAAGAATCGTATGCAGGCTGAGTTATTGGCAAGGGAAGATGAAAACTCGTATGCTCTGCCTGCAGGCTCGTGTACAAAATGTGCCGTCTGCGAAAAGGAAAAGGGCGGAAAGTGCATTCATCCTGAGTGGATGCGTCATTCCATCGAGTCCCTGGGCGGTGACGTAATCAAGACGGCTGAAAAATATCTCGGTATGAAGATTCTCTGGAGCACAGACGGCTCTGTGCCTGAGTATCTTATGCCTGTAGGCGGTATATTGAGGAATGGAGGCAATGAATGAAGGTCTATGATATAAAAAACTTCAGCTTTGCCTATCCTGAGCAGGATGAAAATACCCTTTCAAGCCTTGATTTTTCTGTTGAGGCAGGGGAGTTTCTTCTGCTTTGCGGTCCGTCAGGCTCAGGTAAGAGTACTCTTTTAAGGCATCTCAAGAGCGTGCTTGCTCCACACGGCACAAAAACAGGCGAGATTATTTTCCAAGGTCAAAGCCTTGAAAATACAGATGCGCGACAGCAGGCCGAGAAAATCGGATTTGTATTGCAGTCGCCTGAAAATCAGATAGTGACCGATAAGGTGTGGCACGAGCTGGCCTTCGGTCTTGAAAGCTTAGGCTATGATACGCCGACAATCCGCAGAAGAGTTGCCGAAATGGCATCGTTTTTCGGCATTGAAGGCTGGTTTTATAAAAACGTCACCGAGCTTTCGGGTGGACAGAAGCAGCTTCTCAACTTAGCCTCGGTTATGGCTATGCAGCCGAGCGTGCTCATTCTGGACGAGCCTACAAGTCAGCTCGACCCTATTGCCGCCTCCGAGTTTCTCGCCACAATCGGCAGAATCAACCGCGAGCTTGGTACGACGATTATCCTGACAGAGCATCGTCTTGAGGATGCATTCCCGCTGGCAACGAGGGTTGCCGTTATGGACAAGGGCAGAATTATCTGCACAGACAGCCCTGAAAAGGTGGGTGTGAGCCTTAAAAATGCAGGACATGGAATGTTTCACGCTATGCCTGCCGCCATGAAAATCTGGGCAGGTGTGGAGTATGGAGACAGTTGCCCTGTGACAGTCCGCGACGGGCGAAGCTGGCTCAGTGATTTTGTGCAGAATAACCGCCTGAATGAGCTTTATGATGAAGAAATCCCTGAAAATATGGGCGAAAGTGCCATCGAGTGCAGTGATTTATGGTTCAGATATGAGAAGGATGAGGCTGACGTTGTCCGAGGTCTCAGCCTTAACGTGAATAAGGGCGAGTTTCTGGCTGTGCTCGGCGGTAACGGTACGGGCAAGAGTACCTCCCTCAAACTTATTGCAGGGCTTAACAGGCCGCAGAGGGGCAATATCAAGGTCAACGGCAAGGTCGGTGTGCTTCCGCAGAATCCGCAGACCTTGTTTGTAAAGAATACCGTCCGCGACGACCTTTATGAAATGATTGGCAATGCCCCTGACAAGGACAGCACAATCGGCTATATCGTAAAATTGTGCCGCCTTGAAAAACTGCTCGAGCGTCATCCGTACGACCTTTCGGGCGGTGAACAGCAGAGAGCGGCTTTGGCAAAGGTGCTTATCCTCAATCCTGATATTCTGCTTCTCGACGAGCCTACAAAGGGGCTTGATGCCGAATTCAAGCAGATTTTTGCCGAAATACTCGGAAAACTTCTTCGCCGTGGCGTTGCAATCTTTATGGTCAGCCACGATATCGAATTCTGCGCTCAGTACGCTCACAGATGCGCCCTTTTCTTCGATGGAAGCATTGTGACCCAGAGCACTCCGCGCAAGTTTTTCTCGGGCAATAATTTCTATACAACTTCGGCAAACCGCATCGGACGTATTTTCTGCCCTGAGGCTGTAACGCCTGAGGACGTTATCTATATCTGCTCGGGCAAGAAGCCGAATAAGCCTCAGCTTCCTGATGACGACTACGTTATGCCGCCAAAGCAGGACAAGAAGGAAATTGCAAAGCCGCAGAAATTGCCGTGGTGGCGCAAGCTTGGTGCTTTGATTTCAGGCGGTGTTTCCCTTGCGTTATTTGCACATTTTATGAATATAACAGACCTTTCCGCCATTATAAACGGCGGCGGAATCAATCTGGGCGAAGGCGGAATGATGCCATACGGCATATTGATTCTTTCGCTTTTCTGCTTTGCCATGTGTGTCACAAGAAGGTCGCACCGCAAAGACTATATGGTGCAGGTCGAGCGTGAAAAACGTAAGCTGACAAAACGTACGGCTATCGCGACGGCACTTATTTTGTTTCTCATACCGCTGACCTTATTCGTCGGCATAGAGTATCTTGGAAACCGAAAGTATTATTTCACAGCCCTGCTCATAATGCTCGAAACAATGCTGCCATTCTTCCTGATTTTCGAGGGCAGAAAGCCGCAGGCACGCGAGCTTGTGCTGATAGCGTCCTTGTGTGCAATAGCCGTTGCAGGCAGAGCGGTATTCTTCATGCTGCCTAACTTCAAGCCTGTCATGGCGCTGACCATTATCGCAGGGGTTGCCCTTGGCGGTGAAACAGGCTTTCTCGTTGGTGCGGTTACCATGCTTGCGTCCAACGTGATGTTTTCCCAAGGTCCGTGGACACCGTGGCAGATGTTTGCAATGGGTATCATCGGCTTTCTTGCCGG
>JAFYNW010000256.1 GCA_017547995.1 Clostridia bacterium
ATTTCTTCGATTTTACAAAGTTTACAAGGAAAAGCCACACGATAGCTGTGTACTGCATACCGATTGCAATAGGCGCTGACGTACGGCTGAGCGACATTACGATACACAGACACAGGGCTGTATACGAGCACAAATAGAGCAGCATCCAGAGATTCCATTTAAGCTGCTTTACGCGGATAAACGGAGAAAGCGTAATGCCTGCGATGAGGGCGCGCATACCTGTCGTCAGCATCTGGTCAACAGTGAGAAACTTGACGATAGGGGAGTTTAAGCTCCAGAAAAGCGCACCGAGAAATACGAGCATTGAGCCCGAAAGTTTTAATTTTTTCATACTATATCACCTGAAATAAGTTTAACTTTAATATTATACTACTTCTCCGTCATTTTTGCAACAAAAAAGACCGCCATAGTGACGGTCTTAAAGGCTTATTTATTTTCCTCTTCCCAGCTTTCAAGATTATCCTTCATACGGAGAAGATATTTTTTAATCTGCCCGATTTCATCCTCAGAAAATCCTGTGAAGTTAATCTCGCGCATAGTCTTTTCGATGTAGAGATATTCCTCGTAAAGCTGACGGCATTTGTCTGTAATCGAAACGATGTATTCACGCTTGTTTTCAGGATTTCTCGTCTTTGTGATGAGGCCCTGACGCATAAGTCTTTCCAGCATATTTGTCAGCGTTGTATTGGCAAGATTTGTGCGCTTGGCAATATTGCTTATCGAAACGTTGTCCTCAAGCCAAAGCTGAAACAGAATGTTAATCTGCGCCGCATTGACTTCAATCCCCGAAAGGGTAGGACATTCCTTGAGCAGTTTCTGGCTGATTCTGCCCTGCAGCTGTCTTATCTGTGCTATTGTTACGCCTACAGGCTTTTCCATACTCATAACGTCACCTCTAGATATTTGCTGATTAAATCTTACCACATTTTTCAGATTTTTTCAAGGAACTCAGGGCAAATTTGTGCTTTTATGCCTCCACAATGCAGATATTTTCAAGAAGATACTCCCTCGCCCTTTCAAACTCCCCTTCGGAGAAAAATCTGTCGTATTCATAGTCGACAAATCCCGTGCTGTAAAAGACAGTGTTTCTCGTCAGGAAGGCCTCATAAATATCCTCCGCCTCACCCTCCCATATATAAAGAGTCAGCTCACCGAGAGCGCGGAAATCAAAAATATTCTCTTTGGTTTCTTTACGCAAGGTACATTTTATGCCCCAGCCCTCAAGCCTTTCCATAAGTGCGCGGTATTTCTCCATATTCTCATCGTCCGCATAAAGCGTCACCGCAACCTCCTCGGTAACGTGTCCCTTTTCGCCCTCAAGGCAGGATTTTATACTCTGCCGCAAGCTCAGGTCGGGAATTTTCTCCTGATTTATTATAACCGTCCCGATTTGCTCTTTGTCCTTCAGCAGATTCATAGCTACCACTGCGGCAAAAATAATAATCAATACGACAATTTTCTTCATAATACGTCCTTTCAAACGGCAATAAATATTCAATATGCTATAATATTTATGCCCTTTTTGTTGACATTATGCTCATAAAGTTTTATAATTGTACATATAATGGAGTCGTATGCAATCGGCTCACCTTTATTTTCAGTAAACACAGTTTTTTATATACCCATCCCGGAGGACTCTATGGAAAGAGATTTGGAATATTTCAGCTCATATTTTGAAGTTGATCTTACACAGATAAAGAAAAATATTGAACTTGTCCGCAAGCGTATCGGCGAAGGCCACGAAATTATGCCTGTGCTCAAGGGCAACTGCTACGGCAGTGGTACTGTTGAAGTTGCGACTGCTATCGAAAAGGACTGCAATATCAACATTTTCGGCTGTGCTCACGTTTTCGAGGGTATTGAAATGAGAAAGGCAGGCATTTCCTGCGATATTCTCCTTCTTTCCCCACCTGCTCAGCACGGCATCAAGTTTGCTATTGAAAACGACCTTCAGCTCCCTGCCTTTGAAGAGCTTTCCATCAGAAGAATGGCTGAGGAAGCAAAGGCTCAGGGCAAGACTGCTCAGGTGCATATCAAGGTTGAAACAGGCATGAACAGAATCGGCGTAAAGCCTGGCAAGGACCTTGAAAAGATTATCAATCTCATCAAGGAAGTGGGCAATATCGAAATCGTCGGTATCTTCACTCACTTTGCAACGTCCAACGAGC
>JAFYNW010000257.1 GCA_017547995.1 Clostridia bacterium
AACAGTACGCTCTTCGATTGTGATTTCCTGAAGGAATGTTGTATGCATACCCTCGTTTTCAGGAGTTTTTGCCTCGAGCACCTTCTGCTTGAGAAGCTCGAGAGAGGTTCGGCTTGTATGTGCGCCCACAATCTCGCCATCGAGAAGCAGGACGTATTTTGTGGAAATTTCGTTGAGGCCGGAGAAGAGAAGCTCCTTGAGGTCCTCAGGGTCAACCATGCGGTCACGCTGCATATATGCGAATTCGTAGGTGATATCGGCCTTGAGGTTATACGGTCTGCCAAGATATTCGGCAGTTTCGTTTTCCACCTCGTGGATAACCGACAGCACTTCGTCACGGCTATCGACAAATCCATAGCTTTCACCGCCTATAAAGACCTCGACGCCGATGCCGAAATAGCTGAGGGACACAATCATAACAACTACGGACACGAGGAAGAGGCAGGCTGTTGTACGTGGACGTCTGCCGTATCTGAATTCGTGGATGGCTTCGCCTACGTATTCCCATGCCATTCTCACGTGGCTGTCGTCGTCCGTGATATTTTCCTTGAAGGCATAGAATAATTTCTTCGCGCCCTCGTAGAGTGCAAAAAGAATGCGGAAAATAAAGCGGATGAGAATCATAAACGCCATTACTGTGAAAGCGAAAGCCTTTCGTGCGCCTCTGACAGGGGCAGAGTTTTCGCCTGCGCTCAGGCTGCGTTCGAGATTTATCTTTATGATAACGAAAAGACGATAGAGCTCAAGCCACGTCTTTCTTAAAAATTTCGTCAAACAGATGCTCCTTTCGGAATATATACAAATCAATTACATAAGTTACAATTTGGTTACAAGGTAATGATACTATATAATATAGGAATTGTCAAGTGGAAAGCCTTGTTTTATTGGGCAAAAGTGTGAATTTTTCGCGATAAATTTAGTTAAAATAACAAATTTATGATGTAGGAAGAATCTCCCGAGGTTTGAAGAGAGTTATATTCGCTGACGCGAGTTATATTGCTGCGCAGTTGTATTTGTCCGTGACAAGTTGTATTGCCTGTGGCAGTTAATGTATCTGCGATGCATTTGTCAGGGCGGTACGTCATAAATGCCGTACCCTACGACTGTGTCTTTGTGGATTTATTGTAGGGGAGGGTCTCTACGCCCTCCCGCTTAATCAAAGCGCCCTCGACACAATAATTATTCATTTTTCATCATTCACCATTCATTATTCATCAATCCCATAGGGTATCACGAACGTACCGCGGACGACCAATGGTCGCCCCTACAAATCCGTAGGGTATGGCGCTTGCCGACATACCGCACCTATTCACTCTCCACTATTACTTATAACTTAAAAAAGCACCCCTCGCGGAGTGCTTTTCTCTATATATTTCCTTGTTTTTTATGCCAGTTATAGCGCCAGATTACGACGACGAGGCCGAAGGTCCAGCTGATACATTCTGCGATTGCGATGACGTCCGAGCCGAGAATATCACGAAGGACAAAGGAGCCGCCCACGCGGATGACAAGCGATGCAATCGACACGAAGGAGACGAATTTCACGTCCTTGATGCCCTGCAAAAAGCCCGTATAGGCATTGCTTACCGCCATCACAGGATAAAACACGGCGCAAAGCTTGAAGAATCGCCAGCCGATATCGACAGATTCCTGACTCAGGCCGAAAACCTCGAGCAGATATCCGCCTGCCACAACGAAGACGATTGTTACGGCAAGGGCAAAGACGCCCGACATAATTGCGCCCGTTTTCATGCCTTTTCGTGCTCTGTCAGCCTTTTTGGCGCCCATATTCTGCCCTGCGAAGATGGAAACCGCCGAGCTGATGTACATAATCGGTGTGATTGCAAGAGAATCGATGCGGTATGCTGTGGAAATCGCCGCCACAACGTAAACACCGAAATAGTTGTTGATGACCTGCAGAAGCATTGAGCCGACGGAATTCGCACCGCTCTGCAGCATTTTTGGAAGGCTGAGGGTTATAGTTTCCTTGAAAATGCCGTAATCGAACATTTCATGCTTGAGCTTTATGCGGAAAAACGGCAGATT
>JAFYNW010000258.1 GCA_017547995.1 Clostridia bacterium
GTTTTCAATTGTAACCTGTGGAGCACTTGCTACAACGTATCCGTTGATAACAGCATCCTTGATAACAATGCTTTCAGAAGTTGTTGCCTCTACGTTTACGTACGTACCATCGAGAAGCTCAAAATATGAACCTGTGCCAACCATAATCTTACTGCTGCTGTTTACACCTTCAACATCTTCATACTCACCTGCAACGTAGCCTGTGATTGTACCATTCTTGATAGTCATCTGCTTACCATTTTCAATATTGAAGTTAATATTCTGATCAAGATGGAGATTATAGCCATTGAGATCAAGTGTAACTGCGCCGCCGCGGTTAGCATATACAGCGAGCTTGCCTGGTTCATACGCAAGAGTGATATTGCTCATAAGCTTTACTGTACCGCTCTTGTTGATAGCCGCTGTGAATTCAGCTTCTGTTCTTACTTCTGTTTCAGCAACAAAGCCTTCGTATGCAACGAATGGAATATTCTTTTTATAAGAGCGTGTTACCTCAACAGTATTGAGGTTTGCGCCGATTGTCCAATCGTACTGATATACGTTGAAAGTACAGCCTTCGTATGGAGCAACGTTGATTGTTTCATTTGGCATTACGTAAATTCTGCGGTCTGTTGTGCTGGAATCTCCGTAGTATCCGTTATAGCCAGAGATACGGTTGCCATCAGGGTCTACCATTTCGAATACGAACATTCTGCCTGTATTTGCAGGTACGTTTGTTTCGAACTTGTAAGAGCCGTCAGCCTGACCGATGATGCCCATATCCACACTGCTGCCTTCCTTGATTGTGACAGCATTGTTGAGTCTTGCCCATTCGCCTGTAGGATATCTGCTTTCAACGTAAACGTCCATTGCAGTATTTTCCTTCATTCCGACGATGAACTCGAGAATGCTTAAAACTGTAGAATTTTCTACCTTTGTTGTGAGAGTTTCATAGCTCTTACCAACTGCATATTCATTTGTTGTTGGATGAGCAGACCAGTTAAAGCTGATATCGCCGACACCTGCATTGAGCCATGCCTGACCGATTTCTTCGTATTCCGTCTTTGCAGCAGGAGTCATTTTAACGTTTACCATGCCGTCTTCGACAGAAGCGGAAAGGATAGCAGAAATGCTGATGTAATCGCCATCTGTGAGAACAACGTCGGATGCGAGTGCAAAGTTCATTTCTTCTGTTGGTGCAGGAATTGCAACGTTCATGCCATCATTCCAGCTTGCAAGGAGCTTGAGAGCACCATTACGAGGCTGAAGCTTTGCTGTATGATTCTTGCCGTCGCTGCCGAATACCATTTCGTAGGAGTAAGGCTGGATATCATATACTGTAACTGCAACAGGAATTGTAGCAAAAACGTCCTGCTTTACGCCACTCTTAATACCTACAAGATTAATTGAATAATTTGCATTATATTCTGTGTGTGGTAAGTATTTTGTGATATCAGGAATTACGTTGCCGTTAAGTTCTTCGCTGAAGATTTCAGTTGAATATCCTTTTTCTGTAATAACGAGTTTTACAGAATCATATTCTGCCGGCATTTCAAAATTAACCTGAACGTCGCCTGTGCCTTCGATAACCTTGATTTCAACGTCAAGAGAATCGGATGGTGTGCAAGCCACGAGAGCTGGAGTCTTACCAATCTTGTAAGATGCAGACTTTCCTGTACCATCGACAGAAACATCCTTTATTGCTGCGATTTCATAATAGCCGTTTTTAATCGCATTTACTGTACTCTGGTTAGCAAAATAGAAAGTATTTTCCTGTCCGCTTCCGTAATTATTGAAATATATGTACTCTGCGGAAACAGGATTTTTAGCAGTATCATAGAAGAATGCTCTGTATTCTGTATTGCGTTCAACATTCATCTTGATTGTGCTTGTGTAATAGTTACCTGCTTCAATATGCTTGAAGGACACTGTTGGATTCTGAATACTGCTGAGCGGAGTAAGCTTGAGAGAAATTTCTTTATCTACAAAGGTTTCAACTTCAGTGCCGCCACATGATGCAACAATTTTAACTGCATTGTACGTTACGGTTGCATACGCTTCGCTTCTGAGATAAGGAGTCATAACATCAAGTGACTCATCCGAAACAGAGCCGACGAAAGTCCAGTCTGTACCGCCATTTTCAGAAAGATACACATCGTAATTGTACTGGTTATAATCATCTTCAGCTATATTCCACATAAGGTAAACACCTTCACAGTTGCTGAAGTATACACCTGTGACAATTCCGGATTCTTCCTCTTCTGTGCACTTCTTTTCTTCTGTCATACGTACTGTAACAGAAACTGTTTTGCCGTTATTTGTCACTGTAGCCGCGTCGTGCTCGATGATGGAATAGTAGCCGTTTTCAACGCAATTATCGAGCTTGGAGCTGCTGATAGTTGATACTGCAACGCCGTTTGCATCTGCATCCGAGCCAAACTTTGAATATGCATTTGAACCAAGCTCAGTAACAAACTTTACGTCATAATGTGCATTAGCAGGCATGCCTGTAATTTCCATATCATACTCGTTTGTTTTCACCTTTGTGAGGCTGATTACTCTGTTGCCCCATTCAAGAGCCGCACCCTGAGTTACAGTGAGAGAAAGAGACATATCTTCCGCTGTTGTAATAACGTTGCCGTCAACGTCGATTGCAGAGATTTTCACGCCGTTATATACTGCAGCATCTTCAAGGCAGATTCTGAAGAAGTTATTGCCGGCATTAGTTTTATTGCCCCATGTTGTGCCGCCGTCAGTTGTAAACTTAACTTCGTATTTTTTTGCATTTGCCACTGCATCCCACTTGAGATATACGCATCCGTTTTCGCTTTCGAATCTTACATTCTCAATTGTAGCAGATGGCTGCTGTGGCTGCTGAATCTGAACAGCTGTCTTTGCACTCTTGATATTTGTGAAGTCAAGTGTCCAGACATCATTCTTCTTTTCAGCCGAGAAACTATATTTGTCAATGCTTATTAAAGCATTACCAGCCTGAATTGCAGTTGATTCCGCTTCGCTGACACTTCTTGAAACAGAAAGACCATCGGAAGATACATTGTTGTATTCGCCTATATTGGTATTCATAATAGGCTGTTCAGCCTCTGCATTTTCCCATACTGCAATATGCATAAGCATACCAGGTGTAAGAGCATTATCTAATGTAATCTCTACACGGTTTGGGTTGCCATCAGTAGGCATTACAAACACAGGACTAATACCAACTGTGATCTGTTCAATATTGATTGAAACGTTTTCAGTATAGACAGCCTTTTCATAGCCTTCAAGAGGAAGGGAAGTAACTTCTGCTCTGTCATAATTGAAACGTGAATCAAACTTATCTTCTGTTACATAGAAAGTAGGGTCACCCTCGTTACAAGTGATACCTTCCATACGGCTTGCTTCTGGGTTTGTTGAATCATAGAATGTGAATGTGAAGTATTCGATACCAGTCTTATCTTCAGGAAGATCGACGTGCACCTGTACAGAGCCGTGCTTTTCAATATTGTTGATGCCTGTTGCGGCATTAACCTTTACAAGTTCAACTTCAGGTGTGCACTGAGTCATTTCGATAACCCATTCAAGCTGAAGCACTGCATTGTTATCGCGGAGTTCAGTTGTTGCGATACCTGTGAAGGAATACTTGCCTTCTGCGATACATTCCGCTGCATTGCTGCTCTGGATATCAAAGTATGCATTGCCTTCTTCATCTGTATATTCGATAGTGTCGAACTTGCGGTTGCCATTCTTATCAAAAAGTTCAAGCCAGAAAGCAGATTCAGCCTTATAGCCGATTACTTCAACGTGATATGTGCCATCATTGTTCTTATTGAAGGTTACTGTTGGAGCATTGCCTTCTGCATCCTTTGTATTGATAGCAAAGAACATATCTGCATCTTCGTAAACAGCAAGCTCTGTCTGAGCAGAGTCACGTGCAATAATCTTGATTCCGCGGTAACCATTTGCAGGAAGGTTGTGGAGAATCATAGTATTATGACCAGCTGTCTTTTCAACAGTATTGTTGTTTACGTCTGTAATGATTACCTTATAATCGTTTACACCTTCAACTGCATCCCACTTGAGGATAGCAATACCCTTGCTGTCAGTTTCAAAGCGCATCTTGCTCTGTACTTCTTCCTCAGCAGGTACCTGTGCCTTGGTGATATTCCACCAGAACTTGATTCTTGCGCTTGTATCCTGCATTTCAAGAGTTTCGATACGTGTGATGGAATATTTGCCGTCTGCAATACAACCTGCGATGTTGGCAACAGGGTGACCTACTGTGAGGTTTGCCTTACCATTGCCATCTGTTTCGCCCATGATTTCAAATTCACGGTTGTCATTTGCATCAAAAAGCTCAAGCCAGATTACAGAATTTGCCTTGAAGCCGCTTACTGCAACGTTGTAGTTGCCGTTGTCGTCAGGACCGGAGAATTCTGCCTTTGGTGTTGAATCTGTATTTGTATCAGGCTCTGTATCGATACCGAAGAACATATCTTCATCTTCAAAAGTTTCGATAGCGTTGCCATTTTCGTCAACTGCGATAACCTTGATACCAACGTAACCGTTTACACGGAGTGTATAAAGGATAAGGCTGTTGCTGTCTGTTGTCACTTCAACAGGGTCTGTGCCTGCATCACTTTCAGGATGAGGTGTGAAAATTACCTTATATTCTGCTGCACCATCAACTGCATCCCATACGAGGTCAGGAAGACCTGTGTAGCTGTTTGCAACAAAGTGAAGATTGCCCTGAGAAGGCTGAGGATTTTCAGGTGTTACTGTCTTGATTTCTACAGCCTTGTTTTCAACCGCTTCGTAAATGTTTGCAGTGATTGTCCACTTGCCATTTACTTCGTCAAGCTGACTTACGTTCCAGCCTCTGAGACCTACGAGTGCAGTTTCAGCATTGATAGCTGCGATTTCAGCAGCGATAGTGCTTCTGTATACAGACATACCGTCTGCTTCAACGTCAGAATATGCATTCTCGTTGTCGATAGGATATTCTTCATTTTCATTTTCCCATACGGCAGTATGCATGAATGCATTCATAGCAGCCTTGTCAAACTCAACTGTAAGTCTGTTTGTGTTGCCATCTGCAGTAACTGCTTCAAAGTATGGTGTAATATTGAGATTTGTTCTTGTGATATTTGTAGATACAGCTTCTGTATAAACTGCTTCCTTGTAGCCTTCCAGAGGCTTGGAAACGATTTCTACTGTGTCGTACATATATCTTGTATCAAACTTATCTCTGTCAACGTAGAAATAAGGATGATCCTTTGAACATGTGATACCTTCCATCTTACTTGCTTCTTCATAAACGGAATCATAGAAAGCAAGTGTGAAATAGTCGATGCCTGTCATATCGGAAGGAAGTTCCACACCGATTTTGATAGTCATGCCTGTCTGCTGCATGGATGTGATATCTGTTACAGCCTGAACAGGAATATCCTCAGCAGGGTCATTGCCTTCTGTGGAGTCGCCACCTGTAGAACCACCACCTGTGGAGTCGCCGCCTGTGGAGCCGCCACCTGTGGAACCGCCACCTGTAGAGCCACCACCTGTAGAACCACCGCCTGTAGAACCACCGCCTGTAGAGCCGCCTGCGGATGGAACTTCATTTGTTGTTTCATCAACAACCTTATCATTTACCTTTGCATCTTCAACGCCTTCCTTGACGTTAAGCTCTGCATCTGCAGGTGCATTCTTGATTTCAGCACCGTCGGAAACGATATTGATTGCAACTTCACCTTCAAAGTCCTTGAATTCGACTTCGCCGTCAGTAGCTGCAACGAGAGTAATATCGCCTTCACCCTTGATAGTGACGTTATCTGCCACAACAAGAACGATACCGTTACCCTCTACAGTAACTTCTGCGTTGTCTTCGTTGACGTAAGCCGCAATAGACTTGTCAAGAAGACTGATTACACTTGCACGGTTGATATCGACGTCAGGTGCCAGAGTACCATCAGAAATACCATCGATAAATCCCTTGTTTACAAGTGCATTGATACTGCCCTGTGCCCAGTCGGAAATCTCACCAGCATCGTTGAAAGACTTATCCATTGTCTCTTCTTCTTCGATGCCAAGTGCACGGGCATACATTACAAAGAACTGTTCGCGTGTAAGTGGACCATTCGGATCCATGAGGTTGCCTGCCACACCACTCATGATTCCTGCTTCAACACACATAGCAATCGCATCTGCATACCATGCATCTGCGTTCACGTCTGTGTACTTGCTGATGTCAGCCTTATCGCTGAGGCCAAGCAGACGTGCAAACACTGCTGCCGCCGCACCTCTTGTCATCAGCCCGTCAGGATTGAAGTTTTTACCGTCACCCTCAACAATGCCGTATTCACTCCACTTTTCGATAGCCTCTTCGCCCCAATGACCATCAATGTCACTGTAAGTCGCGAGAGCTGTCACAGGAAAGAGAGAAATAAGCATACACAAGGCGAGAATGCCGGATGTAATCCTCTTTTTCATACCATCACTCCTTTATTTAATATTATAAAAAGACTACACTATTTATTGTATAATGCAAGAAAAATGAAGAATAAATATTCCATTTTATGTATATTATAGCATTTATCAATAAGCATGGAAGTTTGATATTAATATACCCCAATTCTGTACAAAACGACATACCCAGCGATCCATCATAATGTAAGAGATGGCCTCTGCGCCCTCCCGAAAATGAAAAAGACACCGTAAAGGTGTCCGGATACAATGTAGGGGACGACGCCCTCGGCGTCCCGCAAAATCTGCATGGTCTGATGCCTGCTTCATCCTGCATATAACAAAAAAGTCACTCAAATGAGTGACTTTGTAAAGTGTAGGCATTACTTATCTTCCCAAGCCGTCGCCAGCTAAGTATTGTCAGCACGAATGAATTTCACTACTGTGTTCGATATGGGAACAGGTGGACCATCATTGTAA
>JAFYNW010000259.1 GCA_017547995.1 Clostridia bacterium
GTCTCAAACACTTTGCAAACTACTTATGCAAATCTTTCTTATACATAACGACCTTTACGTGGTCGCCGTTGACTGTGACGTCAGCCTTGTCGACGAGCATACCGACGAGAAGAAGCTGGCTTGTTTCGCCAGGCTCACCGGAGCCCATAAGCTCCCAGTAAATATCCTCAACGCCGTAATCGTGCTCGCTGTTGAGAAGTCTGTCCATATCTTCCACAGCGTGTTTATACTTTACGTCAAAGTTACTTTCGAGAGTGATAACAGCATCATCGCCCTTGAGCTTGACGTTGAAAGTGATATCGTTGCCGCCTATGCCATAGAAGAAAAGCATGAGCTCTTCTGTAATTTTAGTCAATTTCTTTCTTTCGTGTGTCATAAATGAAATCTCCTTATTTATAACGTTTGATAAAGCTTTCCATAACAGGAACCATAATGATAGCTACAAAGCCGGCGGCAAAACCGTTGTTGTAAAGGTTCATACCACCGTAAACACTGCCGATATAGGAAACGACAGATGCATGAAGAATGCCCGCCACAACCCCTGCAAGATGGCCGTACTGACCGGAAATAGGAGCAAGACAAGCGGAGAATATTGCCGCAAGCTGTGTGGCAGGGTCTGTTGCCCTGAATGAGCTGAAGAGCGTGAAAATATACACGCCGACAAGAACAGGCGGGAAGTTTTTAACGTGGATACCAAAGGATGCAAAGCCGAAAATAGTGAGAATTGCACCGATTACAGGGCCTGAAAGCTGACCGCCTATGATATAGATATAGAGGAGGCAGATGATGCCGCAGGCGCCCATATTCATGAAAGTTGGACCTGCACCATCCATAATGATGAAGTCGGCCACAGCACGACCAGGATGGCGGAAAAGATGGAAGAACTTTTTGATATCAAATCTGCTTATAACAAGGCCGTAGACGAATACTGCGGCAAAGTAAAGAAACAGACAGATAAACCATACAGGATGTCTTGCGCCGTGCCATACCAGCGTTGTGCTGATGGAAAAGCCTAAGGAGCGCAGGAAGGACACGATACAGAGTGCGATAATGCCGGCCGCAAAGCCAACGTTAAAGAGGGAATAACCCTGATGCATGGAAACTGTGTGTGTTGCGAGAGACGGAATGATAAAGCCTGCGATAACGCCGATGAGAATGCCGCACAGTGTGCGGATGAATGGCGAAAACGGAAGCAGTCTGCCCATTTCCGTAACGAGCGGGGAAAGACCTGTGCCGAAAAGAGCGATGTAGGCATAACGTGTGAGAGCCACGCCCTGCGCTCTCGAATAGAGGTAGGCACCGAAGAGAATAGGCAGGATGTTGAGGGGATTTTTGCCGAAAAGGGCAAAGCCACCCATGATATAGATGGCGGCTATCGTCGTGCCTGTAAAGTTGAGCTTGAGGCGCATGACGATATAGAGCGACATAGTCATAACCAGCGCCGAATTGAAGAGGGCGGCGCCCACACCTGCAACGCTCATATAGTCTGTGATGAGCACGTCACGTGTTCTGATTATGGCGAGCATACCTTCGATTATCTCCATAGGAGTTGCGAAAATGAATGCCGCTATGTACATCGCGATGATTGTGAATAAGAATAGGTTGTAAATGTGCTGTCTTGGTTTGAGGTTAGCCAGACGTTCTGTCATATAATTCTCCTGTTTTTATAGGTTGGTAAGCAGGGGGAGTTATTTCTTCATTTCATCCTTCTTGGATTTCTTTTCAGCCTGAATATCTGTGATTTTGAAGAATACGAAGATTACAAGCACTGTGAAGATAGGCGCAACGAAGGTTGCGATGATGAGCTTGAGGCCGAATTCATTGAGCACGTTAGCCTTGAAATAGTCGGAGCCTGTGAGTGTGGATTCAATCATCCAGTTTGGAAGATAGCTGATTGCAATCATGATGATTGGGATGAGGATGAAGAATACAAGAGCGCCTGCAATGAAGCCCTTGATAACCTTGTTAGGGTCGATACGATTCATATTAGTTTTCTCCTTTTAACTTACGTAATTTTTCTTTTGCGAGGTTTTGTATATACAGATTGCCCTCTCTGGACAATGTGTTTTCGAGATAATTTATCGCCATATTGGTACTGCCGATGTTGAGATAGCACTCCGCAAGGCGAAACTGTCTGCTGACAAGGTTGAGTGTGCTCGGTGCTTTGCCCATGTTGCCTTCGATGGTGATGCAATTTTCATATTCACCCTTGGCAAACGCGTAGCTCATCTCCATATTTTTCAGGAAATCCCCGAGGATTTTCACAGTTTTCGGCTGATGGGCGTTTGCTTCGATATTGCTTTTCATACGCTCCATAAGGCTTTCGCAAAGGGCGATATCCCCGGTTTGTGCCCCGATATTGAAGCTGATCATATCGTGCTGAACGCTGAGAATAAGGCTTCTGCGGATTTTTTCCACAAGGTCAGCATCGTCAAGCACAGCCTTTGCCTCGTCATAGCGTCCGCTCCAATAGTAGGCATTGGCAAGGTTGAGCGCCGCCATGCCCGTTGTGTGCTTTATCTTTGCCGACAATTCCAGACATACGTCAAGATACTTTTCCGCGTCAAGCAGCTCGGAAAGAATGAGAGGCAGACGGGAGTATTCCACCATCTGTCTGCGACGTGTCAGATAATTGAGGCAGAGGACGATGACGCAGTATGACACAAGGGTTTTGATGCCGTAATATCCGCGTCCCATGAAATATGATGCTGAAAAAAGTGAAATCAGCAGCAGAATGCGGAAGGCTTTTGAAAATTTTACTATATTAAGGTAGTCTTTTGCAATAGTTTTACCCGATTTTTTTGAGTATTTTTCCAGATTCATAATGATGTACTTCTTTCTTAGAAATTAGGTCATTCTGAGTGAAGTGAAGAGTCTCCCTTGATTTTCATGGTCGCGTAGGGGACGTTCATGAACGTCCCGCGGACAATTCATGAATTGTCCCTACAAATCACTTATTAAAGCTGTGGGAGACACATCGATTGCCGCAGGTGCGACGCATCCTATTTTGGATTCTGCAAGTTGTATTTTTTGCACAGGCTGTTGATGGTTTCTTCGCCCATCAGAAACTTCTTTATTTCGCCCATCATAGCGTCGCAGTCGTTGTAGCCCTGCTGATAGAGCCTGGTCAGCTTTTCCACGTCTTTTTCGATTCTGCCCACTTCAAGCGGCTCTTTTGGAGCGATAACAAGGCAATTTCCCTTGCTTTCCTGCTCTCTGACAAAGTCGAGCTGACTGTTATACATAATATGACGGTCGCGCATTGTTTCAACAAGCTGTGGATACTTGCGGTATTTTATCTTGCCGATTTTATAGCCGGAGCTTGGCTGCTTGACGAATTCGCGGTGCTGAGTCAGAATGACGAGATTCTTTTCGTCCCCTGCATCCATAGCCGCTTTAAGCGGAATGGAGTCAGCCGTGCCGCCGTCGAGATACTTTTTGCCGTCAGCCTCAACCATTCGTGACATAAGCGGAAGTGAAGCCGAAGCGCGCACCCAGATAATATCGCGCTGCATATCAGTAAGCTCCTTGTATTCCGCCTTGCCCGTTTCACAGTTGCAGACAACGACGAAAAGGCGGCTTAAACGCTTTTCAAATGCCTCGAAATCGAAAGGCTCAAGCTCGTTTGGAATCTTGTTGTAGAGAAAATCCACGCCGAAAAGGTCGCCCGTTGTGATGAGCGAATAAAGGCTGCAGTATTCCTTGTGATTAAGATACTTCGTACCTGCACGGAAGGCTCTGCCGTGCTGCTTTGAAACGTAGCTGCAGGCGTGACAAGCCCCTGCCGAAACGCCCCACACAGAGCGGAATTCAAAATCCTCCTCAAGCAGACGGTCGAGCACACCCGTTGTGTAAAGGCCGCGCATACCGCCGCCCTCGAGGACAAGCCCTTTGTTTATAAACATAAGATACTCCTTAGAATGGACCCAAGCCGACGTACTGTGCCGCAAGAAGCACAAGGCAGGAGAAAATTGCGAATACTATCTGTAATTTAATCGTGAATTTAAACCATTTGGGATAAGAAATCACCGTAAGACCGAGCGTAATCATCAGCATTGCGTTTGTCGGATAAAGCACGTTTGTCAAGCCGTCACCGAGGCAGAATGCTGTGACAGCCGTCTGTCTTGTGATGCCGATAAGGTCGCAGAGCGGTGCGAGAAGCGGCATGATGAGGAATGCCTTAGCCGAGCCGGAGCCGATGAAGAAGTTGAGAATGAGCACCAGCGCATAGATTAAAAGCACCGATACGAAAGGCGAATTCTGCGAAATATAGCCCGATGCATAGTAGAGGATTGTGTCCATAACGTGGCCGTTTTCGATGATAAGCCCCACGCTCATCGCCATAAGGATGAGAAGCGAGCCTGGGAGTGTGCCTGCCATACCGGAAAGCAGAGTCTTGCCCACGTTTTTAAGCTTCTGTGAA
>JAFYNW010000260.1 GCA_017547995.1 Clostridia bacterium
GCCGATATTGGATGTTGTTTCAGGGTCTATGCGACCGAACTTGATGCGGGAGATAGCGGAAGCTGCTACTGCGATAGCATTGATGCCCTTTTCAGGCTCGATGCCGCCGTGAGCCATCTTGCCGTGGAATGTGATTTCGAGAGCGTCTTTACCTGCGCCGGATTTGAGCATACCGCCAACCTTGCCTGCGCCGTCGAGGGAGAAGATATTCTTGCAAGGGAGCTTGTCATAGTCGAGCTGCTTTGCGCCGTGCATACCGTTTTCTTCGCAGATTGTGAAGAGAACCCAGAGGTCGCGGTGAGGAGTCTTTGTTTCCTTGAGCACGTCGATCATTTCCATAATCATTGCGATACCGCTCTTGTCGTCAGCCGCAAGGATTGTGTCGCCCTTACTCTTGAGGATGCCGTCTTCGAAAACAGGCTCGATGTCGATGCCAGGCTCAACTGTGTCCTGATGAGCGTTGAGCACGATGCCTTCGCCAGGAAGGTCGCCGCCGATATGGATGATAAGGTTACCTGCGTGGTCGCCGCCGATTTTTTCGCCTGCGTTGTCGCGGTAAACTTCATAGCCGAGGTCTTCAAAATACTTCTGGAGATAGTCTGTCATTGGACCTTCGTGATAAGATACGCTGTTGATCTTGATCATTTCGATAAGACGGTCAAGAACGCGCTGCTGGTTGTATTGCATAATTTTATCCTCCGTTTGGTGATTTTTATGGTTATATTATAATATATAATGTATGGATTTTCAAGAGCGATGCAAATTATTTTTCTGCTTTCACTATCAGCATCATCGGGCGGCGGAGTTCATCTTTCACGCCGTCGATATGCATCATATTTTCAGGCGGCTCTGCTTCGACGAGGGCTTTGATGGTAAAACCGCAATTTATCAGGCCCATTACAATCTGAGTCATGGTATGGTGGTATTTCTTCACTTCAAAGCCGAGGAAATTGGTTATCCTCTCACCCGTTACGTAATAATTATCCACAGGCCAATGGGCGATTTCGCCCTTCTCGTATGCCCATTCCTGCCCTACGCCTGCTGTGAAGGTAGGGTGCTCGATATTGAAGAGGAACGTGCCACCTTTTTTAAGGGTTTTATGGACTTTTGCGTAAATATCGTCGAGATTTTCGATGTAATGGAGAACGAGATTGGAAATGACCACGTCGTATTTTTGATTTTCGTAATCGAATGCTTCTATATCACATACTGAATAACTTATTTTCCCGTGGGCATTGATGGCTTTCGCCTGAGCTATCATTTTTTCACTTGAATCGATAGCTGTAACATGACTTGCGCCATTTTCGGCGGCATACTTTGCGTGCCAGCCATAGCCACAGCCAATGTCGAGGACTGTTTTGCCCTCAAGGTCGGGAATAAGAGGGCGGAAGGTCTGCCACTCACCTGCCCCGTCAAGACCATAGACACTGCGGGACATTTTACCATAGCTTGTGAAGAAATCGTTGTTATCGTAGATATTCATAGGTTGTCCTTTACCAAAACAGCGGAGGATTGCTCCTCCGCTGTGTCTTATCATTATATAATTATGCGAGTTCTTCTGTTGCCATCTTGAGCATTTCAATGATATTGATATGCTGTGGGCAGACAGCTTCACAAGCGCCGCAGCCTACGCAGTTGCGTGGGTCGTTGCCATTCTTGACCATAGCTTCAAAGTTAGCGTGGCCCTTTTCCTTGCCATCGTAGAGAGAAGCATTGTTGAGGATTGCGAACGTCTTAGGGATATCAACACCCTGTGGACATGGCATACAATACTGACAAGCTGTGCAAGGAACCTTGATAAGGCTGTTGTATGCATCGCGTACCTTATCCATGAGCTCGAGTTCTTCTGCGCTCATTGCGCCAACTTCAACTGTATCGAAGATGCGGAGGTTGTCCATTGTCTGTTCCATATCGGAAACACCGGAGAGAACTGTTGCGATTTCTGCGTGGTTGCAGAGCCAGCGGAATGCCCATTCAACAGGGGAGCGCTTGATTGGGAATGCATCGTAGAGAGCCTGAACGTTTGCAGGAGCCTTTGCAAGACGGCCACCGAGGAGGCCTTCCATAATTACAACAGGAATGCCCTTGCTGCCAGCGAGCTTGAGGCCCTTTGTACCAGCCTGATTATTGATGTCCATGAAGTTATACTGAATCTGGCACATATCCCAGTCGTAGGAATTGATGATATCTTCGAAAACTTCATACTTATCGTGGAAGGAGAAGCAAGCGTACTTGATTTTGCCTGCAGCCTTGAGTTCATCGAGGAATTCGAGAACACCACATTCCTTAGCCTTTTCCCATCTTGCCTTGCCGAGAGCGTGGATAAGATAGAAATCAACGTGGTCTGTCTGAAGCTTTTCGAGCTGGATATTGAAGTACTTGTGCATATCTTCCTTGTTTTCGCAGAGCCATACAGGAAGCTTTGTTGCGAGATGTACCTTTTCACGATAGCCGTCGAGGAGAGCCTTGCCGACTACGTTTTCGGATGTTTCGTTGTGATATGGCCAAGCTGTGTCAACGTACGTTACGCCGTTGTCGATAGCTGTGCGGATCATCTTGATAGCGAGTTCTTCATTGATGACCTTCTTGTCGCCTTCTTCGATAGTTGGGAGACGCATACAGCCCATACCGAATGCGGAAAGTTCGATGCCGAGTTTACCAAACTTACGATATTTCATAATTATTCCTCCTGTGATTATACACCGATAGTTTTGATGATAACATTATACCATATTATATATAAAAGTGCAAGGATATTTGCACTGGAATAGCTTAAACAGGCTGTTCCCAGATTCTGTCGTCGGAGAAGATTTCAACAAAGGCATCGACGAAGCGTTCTGTCATCTTGTCGCCCTTTTCCTTTGTTGCCGCGAAGGAATTGCCCATTACGCCGTTTTCCGTGTGCATTTCCATGCGGTGGAAGGTGTGCAAAATACCATTATTTTCCACTTCGAGAGGATAGCCCGGGTTGCCCTTTGTTTCCTTGTAGATTGGGTCAACGAGAGTTTCGTCATAGGAAAGCACCATTGACGTTTCGCTTTCGCAGGCGTGAATCATGCTCTTCTGTGTTTCAAGAATTTCAGGCTGAGCCTTGTCGTCGCTCATCCAGTAGCCTGTGAAATATACAGGGAAGCCAAGCTCTTCGTTGATATCGATGAGGGCTGCTTCGGTCGGTGCTGTATTGCCGCCGTGGCCGTTGACGATGACGATTTTCTTGAAACCGTGCTTGGCGATAGACACGCAGTAATCACGGAGAAGCGCCATGAAAGTAGAAACTCTCAGCGTCATAGAGCCTGCAAAACTCATGTGATGTGTGGAATTGCAGACCGAAAGACTTGGTGCAACGAGGCAAGGCTTGCCGTTGGCATTGAGCTTTTCAGCGATTTTTTCAGAAACGTGAGTTGCCATAAGATAGTCGCATCCCACAGGGAGATGTGGACCGTGCTGCTCGACAGAGCCGATAGGCAGAATGACGATAGCATTGCTTTGTGCCATTTTCTTGATTTCAGGGGACGTAAGATTGTCCCAACGATAGTCTTTCTTCATAATTTCCTCCTGATTATTTTCAGTGTTATAGTTTAATTCTTACTACCAGCCACGCCATGGGTTGTAAAGCAGCCGGTGGATTATGCTTCGTTTGCCGTTGATTGTATAGAAACACGAATATTCCCATTCATGGACTTCGCGGTCAGGCTGAATAAGAAAATCCGGATCATTGATGTAACCGCTGTGATCAATATTTTTTGCTCCAATGCGATCATTGCCCTCAAAATGCACAAACTCATAGTTATACGGATAGCCGAGTGCGCGGATTTTCTTCTCAAGTTCGGCATCAAGCGAAGGATAAACACCCACATAATAGTGCCTTTCTTCCCCCTCCCACACGTCGCGGACATAGATTATCATGTGCTCAGGGTATTCGTCAAGGTCGCGGAGATTCCAGTTGAGCAGGCGGTGATAAAGCACGTTGAAGTCATACTTTCCCGGCTCAAAAGGGCGGTATTTTTCGTTGAGGATATAAAGCGACGTAAGTATTATTATTGTAAGAATTATCGCAATAAGACGCTTTTTCATATTACCACCTCTTTATTCAGGCGGGAGCGGCAAGCAGCTCCCCTACGGTGTCATTCTGAGTGAAGTGAAGAATCTTTCCTGTGATTTTTACGGGAGGGCACAGAGACCCTCCCCTGCAAATATAATATGAATAACGATTGTATAGACGGTATTGCTCACGCTTTTTCGTTTGTCTACATTATACCATATAGTCATCATCATTTCCATAGATTTTATATAAATTGTATAGACATTTGAAACATTATATGTTATTATATTGCCAACGAAATTAAGCTTGGGAAAACCCAAAGAAAGGATTCTATTATGTTCAATTATCCAAAGCCAAGAAAATCTGATTTTACTTACGAGCTTCACGGTGTCACACTTGCTGACCCTTATCAGTGGATGGAAGACCGCCACAGTGAAGAAACTTTAGCATGGGTAAAGGCTCAGAATGAGTTTACAGATAACTATTTCAATACACTTGAAGGCTATGATGCTCCTGCAAGAGCCAAGATGCTCAAGGAAAACGCAAAGGGCGTTTCCTATTCGGAAGAATACGAGCTTAACGGCAAGCTTTACTGCATCAAGACAGACGAGGCTTCCAAGGTTTTTGCCGCAATTCTCGATATGGATTACAACGAGCTTGAAATCATCGCAACTCCTGAATCCTTCGACGGCAAGTATATCTATTCCTCCTGCATTCCTTCCGTTCTCGACAACGGCATAGTTGCTGTAAACGGTCTTGAACACGGCAAGGCAGCTCCTTCCATCGTGGTTTACGATTATAAGAATAACAAGGTTCTTCATACACTTGAAGGTATGTTCTCCTGGTGCTGGGGCGGCGACGGCAAGAGCATTTACTTCGCTGACGCTGATATCGACAAGTCGACAGGCAAGTCTGTTCACTTTGTGAAGGTCTACAACACAGACACAGACGAAATCACAACTATCCACACACATAACGAGCACTCCCCATTCCTCCGCCTTTCCGCATCTGCTGACGGCAAATACATCTTTATCCTCGCTTTCAAGGATTATTCAAACTGCAAGCTTTACTGCTTTACACCTGCGGACAACACTACTGTTGAGCTGACAAACGGTGAGTATCTCTCTGTAAGCTACCTCGGCTCCAACGATAAGTATCACTATATCTTCTCCCGTGCCAACGCTGACTTCGGCAAGATTATCGGCGTGGAAATCGGCTCAAAAATCTCTGATGCAAAGGTCATCATTCCTGAATCTGAAAAGAATCTTATCGGCGCTCAGGTGACACCAAAATACCTCCTCGTTTCTTCCATGAAGGACGTTGTTGGCGTTCTCGACGTTTATAGCCACGAGGGTGAGTTTGTAAAGACAATCGCTCTTCCTGACGAATTCGGCAACTGCGGCTCACGCAACTTCGGCAGCCATATCGTTTCCAAGGCTGAAAACTTCTATTTCAGTTTTGAATCCTTCCGCGTTGCTCCTATGACAATGCGTTACAACCTTGAAACTGACGAGGTTTCCGTGGCTTACCAGAAGAAGAAGGTCAACGTGCCTGAC
>JAFYNW010000028.1 GCA_017547995.1 Clostridia bacterium
CAGGAGCCGAACACGCGGAAAACCCACATGGATGCTGTGCCGACGACAAGGCTGAAGCGTGTTTCGCCCGCACCCTTGAAGCCCTGCGGTGTATCGAATGAGAATGAGAAGAACGGCATGAAGATACCGTAAATGCACATAAGTCCCCACGAAATCATAACAACCTCAACTTCGCGTGTGAAGATAAGGCCGACAGGGTAGGACAGCAGACAGCAGGCCATACCAACGTAGAGCGACCAGGTGAAGGTCTTCTTATTGAAATAATCGAGTGTATCGTAAACGCGCTGACGTCCGCCCGCACCTGTGCATCTGCCGATGACTGTGACGATGAGATTCTGCGCGCCCATAAGCGGAAGCTGGAAGATATTGCACAGCGAGTTTGCAACCTGGAAAGCCGAAATCATAACAGTGCCCATACCTGCAACGAACACCTGCACGAGAAGGCGACCGCCCTGGAAGAGAAGATTTTCGATGCTGATTGGCACGCCGATGCCCCACACCTTCTTAATCATAGCCATATCAGGCTTGTACTTGAGAAGATTTGGCATTGTCAGCATATAGTCCTTGCTCATAAGCTTTGCGATACATACGATACAGCCTGCTGCAACAGAAGCTGTGAGGGCAATACCAGCGCCCATTGCGTCCATCTTAAGCATAATGGAAAGGACGACGGAAGCGGCGATATTGACTACGTTCATGACGACTGTCGCCTTCATCGGAGTCTTCGTATCGCCTGAGGAGCGCATCGCACCTGCGATATGGTAGTAAATCGACCACATTGGTGTGGCAAACATACAGAACGTAAAGTAATCGTCACTTGCCTGCATTACGTCAGCCTCGCAAGCGCCGAAAAGGCCTGTGAGGATGGCTGTCTTGAAGATGAAAAGGAAGGCGAGTACGAGCATACCGACGATTGTACCTGCCGCGAGAGCCTGCTCGAAGCTTTTTTCGGCCTGCTTTTTATTTTTTGCACCGATGCTCTGGGCAACCATAACGGCACCGCCCTGGCTCAGACCATTGAAAAAGAGGAAGATTACGTTTGTGAGGGAGGTAATCTGGCCGACACCTGCGAGGGCGGCTGTGGAAACCATGCCCATTACGATGGTGTTGACGATGCCCAGCAGTACCGAGCTGAGCTGCTCGAGAAGGATGGAAGGAAGAAGCTGATTTTCAAGAACTCTCAGCTCTTCGTCCTGCTGTTTTGGTACTTTGAATACGTTACGCATATAGTAAAGTTTCTCCTGTGGATAATTTTGCTCTTACGAGGGGTAAATGAAAGGTTGTATTCGCATACGCGGGTTATATTGCCATACGGCTATACTTTTATTGTAGGGGAGGGTCTCTGTGCCCTCCCGAAAAAGTTATAGGTAATAGTGAAAAAGTGCGGTGTGAAAACACGTACACCATAGAAACGGACGGTTTACACCGTCCGTTACGTATATCCTATTTCTTGAAACGCCAGAATGCCTTCTTTTCGCCATCGAGTGGAATATCGATATCGGAGAAGAGCTCTTCTTCAGGGATAGTTGTTTCAGTTGCCTTTTCAGGAATC
>JAFYNW010000029.1 GCA_017547995.1 Clostridia bacterium
TCAAATCAATGCCCCAATGTCAATAAATAGCACCGCTTTATTCAATGCATCGCAAAACAAAAGCCACTCCATACGGGGTGGCTTTTTTATGTATCTTACTTTGGAAGTTCTTCGAGGATGTTGAGGAGAAGGTCGAAAGCATTCTTGAAGGATGGAAGTTCAACGTATTCGTCAGGAGTATGAGCGCCGCCTGCGTTAGGGCCGATACCAACGATATCAAGACCAGGGAGGAGAGCGCTGAGCACGCCTGCTTCTGTACCGCCGTGAACAGCATTGATTTTGCCGTCAAGACCTGTCATCTTCTTATACTGTTCCATAGCAATCTTGCGGATTCTGGACTCAGGATTGTATGCAAATGCAGGGTACTTGCCCTTGATTTCGCAATTTGCGCCAACTACGTCAGCAATGTCAGCCACAGTTTCGGAGATATAGTCAACAAGGCTGTCTTCAGCAGAGCGGACAGTCACTTCGTAAACGATTTCGTTTTCGTGCTGTGTAACAACGCCAACGTTGAGGGAAGCGTTTGTAAGACCTTCGATTTCCATGTGCTTCATCATCATACCGTTAGGAAGAACGTGGCTGAGACGGATAACCTTAGCCGCTGCATCCTTGTCGATAACAGTTTCAGCCTTTGCGTTTTCTTCGATAACAACGTGGAAGCCCTTATCGGAGAACTGAAGCTCATTTTTGACCTTTGCTTCAACAGTCTTGATGATTTCGATAGCCTTCGCAATATCATTTTCAGCCATTACGATTACGCAGTCAGCCTCACGAGGGATAGCGTTGCCCTTGAAACCGCCGGAAATCTTTGCGATATCAAAAGAGATTGCCTTCTTGAGCTCGAAGAGAATACGGCCCATAATCTTGTTGGAGTTGCCCTTTTCTGTATGGATAAGAGCACCGGAGTGACCGCCGAGAAGACCGCGGATGTGAATGCCGAGAGCCTTGCCTTCAGCCTGCTTTGTTTCAAATGGTACAGTTACGAATGTATAGCAGCCGCCTGCAGAGGAAACGAGGAACTTGCCTTCGCTGCCGCCGTCCATACCAATCATTGTACGTGCTGTGAGATGTTCACCGCTCATCTTCATAGCGCCGATGAGGCCGATTTCTTCCATGGAAGTCATAACACATTCGAGTGGTGGGTGAACGAGGTTGTTTCTGTCGAGAACAGCCATCATATAAGCGAGAGCGTAGCCGTCGTCGCAGCCGAGAGTTGTGCCTGTAGCCTTGAGAATATCGCCTTCAACGCGGAGCTTGAGGCCGTCGTGTTCCCAGTCGTGCACAGTGTCCTGATTCTTTTCAGGCACGATGTCGAGATGGCCCTGAAGCATAACTGCAGGGAGGTGTTCGCAGCCCTTTGAGCCAGGCTTTTTGATGATAACGTTGTTCCATTCATCCTTGTATGCTTCAAGACCACGGTCAAGAGCAAACTTCATCATAAAGTCAGCAATGCCCTTTTCGTTGCCGGAAGCACGCGGAATAGCACTTACATCTTCAAAAAAGCGGAGAGCGTCCGCAGGTTCTCTGTCCTTTATTACATAGTTCATAATAAATAACTCCTTTTGGTATAATACTTTATGCATAAAGTATACAATTTTTGAAGTAAGAATGCAAGACTAAATAGACAAAATGTTTTATATATTTTTGTGATTAAAAGACAATTCCATATAGTAACGAAATATGATATAATAAAAGCAGTGAAAAAAGAATAAAAAGGGGGAATGATTTTCTTGGCAGATACAAAGCAGAACGAGAAAATGTTTGAAACCACTCTCGACAAGCTCCCGTGGGGCGACGGTCACGAAGGCGAGAGTAAAAATATCCGCGGCAAGCAGGAGCTTCCCGAAGGCGTAACCAACAAGATGATTTACAACGACGTAATCAGACTTGCATGGCCTTCGCTGGTCGAGCTTATGCTGACACAGCTTGCATCGATGGTCGACCTTATGATGGTAGGTCAGCTTGGTGCGTGGGCTATCTCAGCCGTCGGGCTTACAACACAGCCTAAGTTCCTTGTAACAACAATATTTATGGCGCTCAACGTCGGTACGATGGCTCTCGTAGCACGATACAGAGGCGCCGACAACAGAGAAAAAGCCAAGCTTGTAATGCGACAGGCGATGCTCATCAATATTATAATCAGCGTCGTCGGCTCGATTCTCGGTTACATATTCGCAGAGCCAATGATTAAGTTTATGGGTGCAGCAGATGCCGAAACTCTGGCAGGCGGCACAATCTATCTTCAGATTCAGATGCTCGGTATGTTCACGATGGCGATTACCTCGGTTGTAACCAGCGTACTCCGTGCAACGGGCGACTCAAGAACGGCTATGATTTATAATACCACAGCCAACCTTGTAAACGTCCTCCTCAACTATCTCCTCATCTTCGGTAACTGGGGCTTCCCAAGGCTGGAGGTTGCAGGTGCATCCATCGCAACAGTAATCGGTCAGTTCGTGGCATGTATTATGGCTCTTGTTGCTATTATGAACAAGAAGCAGTATGCCCGCCTTGAGCTTAAGGACGGCTTCAAGCCTCATATGAAGACAATCAAGGACATCTTCGCAATCGGTACTCCTGCAATGGGCGAAAGAATGGCGATGCGCGTCGGTATGATTATCTACGCAAAGACAGTTGCATCCCTCGGCACAGTTGCCCTCGCAACACATCAGGTATGTATGAATATTCAGGCGCTGACCTTTATGAACGGCGAGGCCTTCTCAGTTTCGGCAACATCACTTGTCGGTCAGAGCTTAGGCAAGAGAAGAGCCGATATGGCTGTCCATTATTCCAAGAGAACACAGCAGCTTGGTATGATTGTTTCGGCTATGATTGCCATCGTGGTATTCTTCTTCAATAAGGAAATCATCGGCCTGTATAACGACGATATGGCGATTATCTCGCTTGGCGGTCCGCTTCTCCAGATGGTAGCCCTCATTCAGCCACTTCAGGCGGCACAGTTTATCTCAGCCGGTGTGCTCAGAGGCGCAGGCGATACAAAGTACACAGCTTACGTTTCCAGCGCAACAGTTATGGTTCTCCGTCCTGTTCTTGCAATCATCCTCATCAGCTTCTTCGGCATGGGCCTCGAAGGCGCATGGTATGCTCTCGTAGCCGATCAGCTGCTCAGAACAGTGCTTATCCTGGCACGTTACTACAGCGGTAAATGGCGTAACGTTATGAGCAAGCACGATGCAGGAAAACTGGCATAACAAAAACAAAAGAGCCTGAAAAACCAGGCTCTTTTATGTAAAATTAAAATACACTAAAAAAGTAAAAATATTTTTCAAAAACCTATTGACAAAATGGTGAAGGTAATGTATACTAAAAGCGTAAACAAAAGGAGATGAGAAAAAATGAAAATTACAAGAGAAGCTGATTATGCAATAAGAATATTGTACATAATAAAAAGCGAAACAGGAGTTGTTTCGGCCAGAGAAATCTCTGAAAAGGCAGGTGTTTCCTTGAGATTTTCCCTTAAAATCCTTGCCAAGCTTTCGGAAGCAGGTTTTGTGGATTCCAAAAAGGGTGCGCAGGGAGGATATTTTCTCAATAAAGCTCCCGAAGAAATATCCCTGGCAAATATCGTCGAAAGCATCGACGGAAGAATAGCTGTTTCACACTGTATGGAGGATGATTTCTGCTGTACACGAGTTGCCGATAAGGAAACCTGTTCATTCAGAAAAGTTTTCTGCACAGTAAGCAGCAAGATCAGAAATGAGCTCGACGCTCTCAAATTAAGTGATTTTTAAATTAAAAGATATAAAGGAGAAAATACTATGAAGAAATTTGTTTGCTCTATCTGCGGTTACGTACACGAAGGTGAATCCGCTCCTGAAAGATGCCCACAGTGCGGCGTTCCAGCTTCCAAGTTCAATGAAATGGCTGGCGAAAAGGTTTATGCTTGTGAACACGTCATCGGTGTTGCACAGGGTGTTGATGAATCCATCATCGAAGAGCTCCGTTCCAACTTTATGGGCGAATGCACAGAAGTTGGTATGTACCTCGCTATGAGCCGTCAGGCTATCCGCGAAGGCTACCCAGAAATCGGTGCTTTCTATCAGCAGGCTGCTTACGAAGAAGCAGAACACGCAGCAAAGTTCGCTGAACTTCTCGGTGAAGTAGTATTTGCAGATACAAAGAAGAACCTCGAACTCCGTGCAGACGCAGAATGTGGCGCAACACTCGGCAAGTTCGAACTCGCTAAGAAGGCAAAGGAAATGAATCTCGATGCTATCCATGACACAGTGCATGAAATGGCAAAGGACGAAGCTCGTCACGGCAAGGGCTTCGACGGTCTCCTCAAGAGATACTTCGGCAAATAAAAAGCCTTGAATACTGACTCTTCTGACAGGGAACGATTGATTTCGTTCCCTGTTATTTATTTGTGCCTGTGTCCGTGGGTGTGTCCTGAAAAAGTTTTTATATATTAAAACAAGAAAGTGTGTCCTTTAAAAAGTGTCCTTAATATTTACTTGTTTTCCATCATTTTAACGAGTTTGTAAAAGCTCGTTCTTTTTGTGTTTGTCTGCTCCATGGCAGTCTTGGCTGTGATTTCTCCTGATTTCCAGGAAGCATACACGCTGTCCCAGTTGGCAGGGAAGGAGAGGGCAGGTCTGCCAAACTTTTTGCCTTTGAGCTTAGCCGCTGCAATCCCTTCAAACTGACGTTTCTTAATGGTTTCACGTTCCTGCTCGGCAATAGTGCCAAGAACCTCAATGAGAATATTATTTACCATTTCAAAAACCCATTCTTGTCCTTCAGGAAGGTCTGCCATAGTTGTTGGCAGGTCGATCACTTTAAGACGGATGCCGTTTTCCTTGAAATAGCGCAGTTCGTTGTGAATGTCATATTTGTTGCGGCTCAAGCGGTCGAGTGATTTGATAACAAGTGTATCACCGCTGCGCAGCATAGCATTCTTCAGGGCTTGATATCCCTTTCTGTCCAGATCTTTACCACTTTCTTTGTCAGTGATAATATCTCTGTCTGTAGCACCGAGAGCCTTAAAAGCGGCAATCTGACGGTCAAGATTCTGCTCTTTGCTGGAAACTCTTGCGTAATAATAGGTACGACTGTTCGTGTTGTTCACCTCCTTTATTCTTCGCTTTAATTATATCACAAATGTTCGTAAAAGTAAAAATATATAAGA
>JAFYNW010000261.1 GCA_017547995.1 Clostridia bacterium
AAAAAACTGCGGAATAAGTTTGAAAAATAGCCTTTTGCAGTTGCAAATGGCACTAAAACATTATATAATAATATATAGTGAGGTGATATTATGGAAATCAGATTTCTCGATAAGAATGAGCCGCTCTGGAATGAGCTGAAGGAGTATGCCGTAAACTGCTCGTGGGATGCGGGTAAATATCTTGCAAAGGATATGGACGAAGGCTATTTCACAGACTGGCAGGGCGTATTTGCCGTTATTGACGAGGGGAAAATCTGCGGTTTCTGTAACGTCATCAAGGAGGACTGCGTCCCTGGTAAGCCATACACACCGTACATCGGCTACGTTTTCGTAGGTGAAGACCATCGCGGCCACCGTCTCAGCGGTAAAATGATTGACAAGGCCAACGAATATCTCAAAGGCATCGGCTTTGAGAGGACTTATCTCATCAGCAGTCACAACGGTCTTTACGAAAAATATGGCTACACCCCTTTTGACGAGGGTGACACCACCTTCGGCGACCACGTGAAATTCTATTACAAGGATATATAGGTGAAAATATGCCAAAGGTGAAGCTTACAATTATCGAAAGCCGCTGCAGAGACGGACTTTATAAGGCGGGTGACGAGTTTATCGTCGAAGGCGTATGTCCGCCAATCTGCCACGAATTATGGCACGATATCTACCCTAACGTCTACGTATTGTTAAACGGCGGTGAGCTGGACTGCGGTGACGAAAGAGTAAAATATTTCAGCCACAGATGTGGAGACCAGGGCAGAGTATTTATAAAAGGCGAAGTTATAGAAGAATAAACTATACATTAAAATAAACGGAGGACAACATTATGGCAAAGCTCAGAAAGGTATTTATTTCAGCTGACATCGAAGGCGTTGAAGGCGTAGTAAGCGGTATGTCTATCACAAGAGGCAAGATGGACTTCCCTGTAGGCAGAAAGCGCCTTGCTCTCGACGTAAACGCAGCTATTCAGGCAGCATTTGATATGGGTGCTGAAGAAGTTGTAGTATGTGACGGTCACGCAGATATGGAAAACATCCTCATCGAAGACCTTCACGAAGATGCAAAGCTTGTTTCCGGCGCAATGCGTTCTTCTCTCCAGATGCAGACAATCGAAAGAGGCTTCGATGCATTCATCATGTTCGGTCATGCAGGTGCAGGCGTATCCTATAACGGCGTTATCGACCATTGCTACAACGGCGGCAAGATTTACAATATGCGTCTCAACGGCATCACAATGAACACAGAAGCTGTGCAGAATGCAGTTATCGCAGGTCACTACGGCACACCAATCGTTGCTATCGTTGGTGACGAAGCAGTCTGTGAAGAAGTCAAGGCATTCGTTCCTGAATGTGAAGGCATCGCTGTAAAGGAAGGCCTTTCCCGCTTCAGCGCAATTTCCGTACATCCTAACAAGGCAAGAAAGATGATTTACGAAGGCGTAAAGAATGCTCTCGCACGCTTCGACCAGATCAAGCCTCTCAAGCTCGAAGAACCAATCACAATGGAAATCGACTTCAAGGATACAAACATGGCTCAGACATGTGAACTCATCCCAGGCGTAAAGCGCACAGCTCCAAGAACTGTTTCCGTAACAGGCGACGCTGAAACAATCTTCAAGCTCCACGAACTTATGATTTACCGTCTTGTTGACAGACTCGGATAATGAAGGTCGGCATAGACATGGAGGATAATTCCCGTTTCGTCCGCATAATCGGGCAGGAGCATTTTATGGAAAGAGTTTTTGCTCAGGAGGAAAGGGAATAT
>JAFYNW010000007.1 GCA_017547995.1 Clostridia bacterium
TAGTAGAGGATTGTGTCCATAACGTGGCCGTTTTCGATGATAAGCCCCACGCTCATCGCCATAAGGATGAGAAGCGAGCCTGGGAGTGTGCCTGCCATACCGGAAAGCAGAGTCTTGCCCACGTTTTTAAGCTTCTGTGAAAGCACAGCCGCTACGATACTGCCGATGAGGAAAATCACGGCAATCACAGGCAGAAGCAGGGATGAAAGGGCGGAAATGAACATTGAAAGGACGATAAACACGCTCATAATGCCGAGAGTGACGTAAAAGGCTGTCATTGCCCATGAGTTCGTCTCCTCAAGGTCGAGATTGAGAATACTGTCGTATTTCAGTCTGAGATGACCGTCATCCTTACTGCAGAGCGACTTTGAAGGGTCCTCTTCAATCTTCTTCGCGTATTTTTTGAGGAATGTGATGAGAATGAGATAGGAAAGCACAAGCACGACAGTGCGGAATGCCAGACCCGAATAGAGAGGCAAGCCTGCGATGCTCTGTGCAGTTGCGAGGGTGAATGGATTGAGCGTTGTAGCCGAAAAGCCGAAGCAGGCGGCAAGCACTGTGCATCCAAGACCGACGAAGCTGTCCCATTTAAGGCTGTATGCAAGGGCGATGCTGAGAGGGACGAGAACAACAAGCTCTTCAAAAAGCCCGAAGGACGAGCCGAAAACCATGAAAACAGCCGTGATAACAGCGAGCAGACGATATTTTTTCGAGGAATAACGTCCCACGATGTTGATGAGCAGCTGATTGAGTATTCCGCTTTTTTCGAGCAGGGAGAAAACACCGCCGACGACAACGATAAAGGCGATGATTACGATAACTGTTGCGGCATCATCCGAGAAAAGCACCTCGAAAGGCGCAGTCAGCACACGCCATACAGGATAGTAAGGCTTGTCTGCAAAGAGGAAGGAATCGGGCACGATGACTTCCCTGCCGTTTTCCATAACGCGCTGATATGCGCCCGATGGAATTGTATAGACGAGCACGCCTGCCAAAACCATCAGGACAAAGAGGATGATAACCGAGGTTATAAAGGCTTTTTTGCCGATTTTTAAGCTGTTGTTGCCTTCCATAAGTTATTTCTTCTTCTTGTCAACGTCAACGAATTCGATTCTGTCGAGGTTAGCCTTGAGGCTTGCAGTTACAGAGTCGATGTATTCGCGGCGCAAAATATCGCGTTCCTTGATTTCTTCTTCTGTAAGAGCTCTCTGCTTTGCAAGACGAGCGAGCTCGTTGATTCTGTCAATTCTTTCCTGTGTCATAGTTTTGTCTCCTTTTATGTTGATAATTTATTTTTTGTAAATCAATACCTGAAACTGTGTCAGCACAGACAGCGTTTCAAGCATAGTCAGCTTTTCCTGGTCCTTCTGGGAGGTCTTGTAATAATAAGGCGTCATTTTGAAAAGCGCGTCGATGTCGGCGTTGTTTTCAAGATGAATGGTCTGCTCGAGTGTCAGCTTTTCTGTGAGAGTCAGCCCGTCAAGCACCTCGTTTTCCCCCTTGTTGAGGTAAACCTCATCGTAAACAGCCTCTTTCAGCTCGATGAGATGGCGCTCAAGAGGAATGACCTTGATATAAGTGCCGCCCTTTTTGAGCACGCGGACGGTGTCGTCAAAGCTTGGGGCGAAAACACTCATCACAATGTCAAGGCTTTCGTCGGCAAAGGGAAGCTCGGACGCACTTGCAACGGCAAGGCTGACGCCCCCTCTTTTCGAGCCGACTGCAAGGATATCCTTGGAAATGTCGATGCCGTAGAAGCTCATTTCAATGCCATTTGCATCGAGATGCTCCTTGATATTTGCCGAATAATAGCATTCGCCGCAGCCTAAATCGAGGAAATCACCGCCGTTTACGGCATATTTCTGTGAAAAATCCTTGAGAGCATTCAGCAGATGGCCATAATAGCCCTTGTCGAGAAACTCTCTGCGGCTTTTCGCCATCAGCTTATCGTCACCGTGACGCTTCTTGGAGGACTTCTGCGAAAGCAGAAGATTGATGTAGCCGTATTTTGATATATCATAACTGTGTCCCACAGAGCATTTTGCCGATTTATCGACAAAACTCAGGGGATTTTTGCATTTTGGACAGATAAATCCCATAGTTGTTTACTCCAAACCAAAATAATAATCGTAAACTTCTCTTACAACAGGGGCAACCGCACCGCCCGAGCCTGCGTGCTCGATGATTACACAGACAGCGATTTCAGGGTTGTCGTATGGAGCAAAAGAAAGGAAGGTGCCGTGGGCAGATGAGCCGCGTTTTGTCTGCGCAGAGCCTGTCTTGCCGCCGACCTTGATAGGATAATCGGCAAAAACAGAGGAAGCTGTACCATCATCCGTTGTTGCGCCAAGCATACCACGCTTGATGGCCTCTAAGCTTTCTTCGCTGATTTCCACAGTGTCGATGATGGAAATATTGTCGTCAAGGTAGGTTTCCTTGCCGTCATAGCTCTTTACACTCTTGAGCAGATGAGTCTGATATCGTGTGCCGCCGTTGATGAGGGAGGCGATATAGCTTGCAAGCTGCACAGGTGTAAACTGATGCTCAGACTGACCGATAGCCGCCTGAATTGTTTCACCGGGCTGCCATGGATTGTCTTCCTTGCGGTTTTCAGGGCCTGCAAGACGTCCCTTCAGTTCACCGCTCAGCTCGATGCCTGTCTTCTGGCCAAGACCGAACTTTTTCGCGTATGAATTAAGGGTTTCAATGCCCATAATACGGCTTGTTTCATAGAAAAAGTAGTTGCAGGAATATTTGATAGCTTCCGAAACGTTGATAGCACCATGCGTACGTCCGTAGTCATTCCATACCCAGCAGGCAGGAGTGTAGCTCGGTGCATAGTAGCGGTAAACGCCTTCGTCGAGGATTTTCGTATACGGAGTTACGATGCCCTCTTCGAGAGACGCGAGCGCGGAAACCATCTTGAAAATCGAGCCCGGAGGGTAAAGACCTGCGATAGCACGGTTTACCATCGGGGTGAGTGGGTCGCTGTAAAGGTCGTTATAATCGGCATTGAATGTGGCCAGATTATAGGTCGGTGACGATGCAAGAGCGAGGATTTCGCCCGAATCGATGTCGATTACAACACAGGCACCGCCTGCCGCATCGTGACCTGCGCCATTTTTGTTGTATTTGGATTTTTCCTTGATTTGCTCTGTGACCTCAACCAAAGCTCTTTCGGCAACAGCCTGCATTTCGATATCGATGGTGAGATATACGTCCTTGCCTGGCTGAGGCTCGTCAAGGGTTGTGACAGCAGAGGAGAAGCCGTCGATGTCGGTTTCAAGACCGAAGGTGCCGTCAATCGGACGGAGATATTCTTCAAAGGCCTTTTCTGCCCCATCCTTGCCGACGATGTCATTCATCGAATAGCCCTTTTCCTTATAATCGTCCCATTCTTCCTTCCAGATTTTGCCCACTCTGCCGAGAATGTGAGCAGCGTGGATTGTGCGGTAAGAGCGGGTTTCGACTTCGTTTATCGTCACACCGGGGAAAAACATACTTGCTTCGCTTATCTTGCTGACAGTTTCGATAGGCACTTCGTCAGCGAAGATATAAGGCGAATAGCTGGAGAATCCCTGATGCTCCATATCATAGCGGACACCGACGATGATACGCTTTTCAATGCTTGTATAGGTGTCGGCAATATCATATTTTTCAATGAGCTTTGTCATGATTTCGTGGGCGTTGAGATTATCGTCCCAGCCCTTCTGCTCACTTACGTAGCTCATAAGCTGATTGTAATATTTGTTGTCAGCGTTTGCGTTTGTGAAGGCGAAAGGCGCAGAGGCGGTGATAGGCAGAGTATCGTTGAATGCCTGACCTGTCTCTGCCATAAGGGCGCAAAGCTGAAGAATTACTTCATTCTGGCGGTCCTTTTCCCAGAAATAATAGTCGAAGGCCACCTGAAAGCCAATCTCGTTGGAAACGAGAGGCACGCCGTTACGGTCGTAGATAGTGCCTCGCGAGGCTGTCTGTGTATAGGTCAGCATCGTCTTGCGGAGTGTGGATTCGTAAATCTCTTCGTGCTGCACAATCTGATAATTGTAAAGACGGAAGCAGATGCCGTAAACACAGGCAACGAAGACGAGAAATATGAGGAAAATCTTGAATTTAGTGAACTTATTTACCATAAATTATCCTCCCCGTAGAGTCTTCGGGTGAATAAGACTGCAAAATAGACGAGGGTTGAAAGAATAACGTTTGCAGGGAGCGAAAGCATAAGGTCACGGAGAAACTCGCCTGACGGAATGCCGATGAAGGCGCCGTTGAGAAGATAGGCGAAGGCATCGTAAAGCACAGAGCCCGTGACTGTGAATAAAAGTGCTGTGAGAAGATGACGGCGGAAGTCGATTTCCACTATAAAGCCTGTCAGCATGCCGAGCAGCGGATAGAAAAGCAGATAGCCTAAAGGGAATCCGCCCTTGACTGCGCATACACAGAAGGCCGCAAAAAAGCCGAAGACAGCACCCGAGGTCATGCCCTCAAACATGGCAACCGCCACTGTATACATTATAAAATAGTCGCACTTGAAACCAAAGATGCTGATGGAAACCCCGCGGGAAAACTGCAGGACAAAAAGACCTGATGCAAGAAGCAGGTAGGCTGCATATTTGAAAAAAGTCTTGTTACGCTGCATAGTAAATCCTTTTTGATGGGTAAAATTGATGTGTGCTGCGCACGATTGAATAAGCGGACCGTCGGGGACGCCGGTCCCTACACAAAACTAACTCGCCTCCCTCTGAGGAGGGAGGTGGCTTGCGTCAGCAAGACGGAGGGAGAGACCCTTATTTAATGCGCCGCAGGCACCGCAATGAATTGCAAAGCAATTCAATTCATGCGCGTAGCGCAATTCATGATGCTTGCATCAATTCACGCACATTTTGTGCAATTCATTTCTAATTTTTCTTCCACTTATTGCGTTTTGCGATGAATTCCTTGATGAGTGTGTAGCCGAGGGCAGTAGTCGGCACAGCGAGGAGAATGCCCAGCACGCCGCTCATATTACCGCCGACAACGATGGACACAAGCACGAGAATGCTTGGAAGGCCGACAGTCTTGCCAACAACCTTAGGATAGATAAGGTTGCCTTCAATCTGCTGAAGCACTGTGAGGAAGAGGGCGAAAAGCAATGCTTTTACAAGTCCCTGCTGAATGAGCACAAGCACAGCGCCGACAGCCGCCGCAATGAATGCACCGACGATAGGGACTAAAGCGGTTACGGCCACGAGGACGGAGATGACCAGCGCCTGAGGGAAGCCGAAAATGAGCATACCCACAAAGCAGAGTGAGGAAAGCACGACAGCCTCTGTCAGCTGACCGAGAATGTATTTGGAGAAAATGTCGGATGCCATGCGTGTGACGCGAAGCACCTCGTCATATACCTTCTTAGGGAAAACAGCCTTTGTAAGGCTTGAGCAGAATGCGCAGATTTTTTCCTTCTGTGCAAGGACATAGATGGCGATGATAAAGCCGATGAGCATATTACTGCCAAAGCTGAGCACGCCGCCCATTGTGGCGATAGCCGTATTGACAACAGTTTCAGAGCCCTTGACAGCCGAGGTGAAAACTCTGTCGATGGTCGTCTTCCAGTCGATGTCGATATGCTGAATCATCGAGATATCAAGGTCGTATCTGATAAGAAGATTGTCGATGATTGTGCAGACAGATTCGAGCCAGGAAGGCAGGGAGTTTTTGAGAAGCACGAAGAGATTCATAATCTCAGGCACAACGACAAGAGCCACAATCGAGATGACGAGCGGCACGAGAGCTATCGTTGCGATGAGAGAAAGTGGGCGTACAAGCCAGTGAAGACGCTTGTTTCGCACCTTGTCCAAATGGACAAAAAGCCTTTCTTCGAATATTTTCATAAAAATATTCAGAACAAAGGCAAAAGCAAGGCCTATGATAACGGGCGTGAAGAGGTCGCACACGCTGCCAAAAGCGGCCAGCAGAATATTCATATTTTGTGATAAGGTCAGCACCACACCGGCAAAAACGATGAGGAACATAACCGTGCGGATGTTTTTCTTGTTGAATTCCATATTATTAAATGTAGGGTGGGGGCTTGCTCCCACCGGAAATAAGGTATAGGAGGTGCTTGCCCCTCCCGTAGAGGAAAGTAATAAGAGATAGTGAATAGTGAAGAAATACGGTGTGAACTATGTTCACAGATTGAACAGGCGGACTGCCGAGGACGTCAGTCCCTACAATCGATATGTCATTCTGAGGGCAAAACCCGAAGAATCTCCTGCGGTTTGCACAATCTCTCTTGCCTCTCTCGTTTAATCAGTAAAATCCTTGATAATATAAAGCTTCTTGAGCTGTGAAAGCTCAACAGCCGGACGCACTGTGGCATAGGTCGAAAGTCCGTGGGATTCAGGGATGACCTTATCCACGTAGCCGATGACCAGTCCCTTCGGATAGATGTCACCGTAGCCGGATGTTTCGACGATATCGTTGTACTTTGCCTTGGTTTCGTTGTCGAGATAGGAAATTTTCAGGCGGTTTTCGTGGATATATTCAGCCACGCCTTCCGCAACGCCGATCTCCTGAGTCTGCGAAATAAGTGCACCGATTTTCATTGAAGGGTCGAGCACCGTTGTGATTTCGGCAAAGTTAGGGCCTACCTTGGAAACGTAGCCCACAAGACCCTCGCGGACGATAGCACAGTCGTAAAGCTCGATGCCGTGTGCCTGCCCCTTGTCGACGGTGACGACCTTATGGTAGTCTGTCGTTTCGATAGCAGTAACGCTGGCAAACTCATATTCATAGGTAGGATTTTCGATGGAAATACGGGCAAGGACGCGAAGGTATTCGTTTTCGGAAATAGCCTTGTTGTACTTGCTCTCGAGGGCCTCAAGCTCCTTGATTCTGTCTTTCAGCTGCTCGTTTTCCGCCTTTATCGAGTCAAACTCGTAGAAATAGCTGAAAAATCCCTTTACAGAATCGGACGTCGAGTTGACGACAGACTGGATAGGAGTCAGCACTGTGCCGATGACTGCGCTGAATGGATTGTAGCTCGAGCCGATTTTGACAAAGGAAACAATAACAGCGATAAGAATGATGCTCACTGTTATTATTTTCAGTTGTGTCCAGTTATTTCTCATCTGTTGTTTCCTTGTCAAGACCGAAGAATTTAAGTGCGTTGTCAAAAGTTATTTTTGCCATTTCCTCATAGGTTAAACCCTTGATTTCAGCCAATTTTTCAACGACGAGATTTACCTTGCCGCTGTCATTGCGCTTGCCGCGGAATGGCACAGGTGTGAGATATGGGGAGTCTGTCTCCGCCATAAGCATATCAATCGGCATCCAGTCGACTACTTCGAGAGACTTTGCCGCGTTTTTATAAGTGACTACCCCTGTGAAGGAGAGATGGTAGCCCATTTTGATGAGGATTTTCGCAGTTTCAAGGCTGCCGCTGTAGCAGTGAACCACGCCCGTCACGTCAGGGAACATCCTGAGAATCTTAAGCGTATCCTCTGTTGCCTCACGGGAGTGGATGATGACCTTCTTGCCAAGCTGACGCGCAATCTCCATCTGACGGATGAAAACCTTCTGCTGTACGTCGCGTGGGGAATGGTCGTAGTAATAATCGAGACCGATTTCGCCGATAGCGAGATTCTTCGGATGATTCCAGAGCTTCATAAGCTCGCTCTCAGTCTCCTCATTATAATCGATGGCATCGTGAGGATGGAAGCCGACGGCAGCATAGATGAAGTCGTACTTTTCAGCAAGTGCGACAGCGTCATAGGACGACTGCATATTTGTGCCTATATCAACCATAAGCTCGACGCCCGAGTTATGGGCGTCGAGAATAATCTGGTCTCTGTCTTCGTCAAACCACTCGTCGTGCAAGTGGGTATGAGTGTCAAAGAGCTTACTTTTCTTCATTTTTCTGTGCGATTTCTTCGAGCTTCTTAGGAATGTCGATACGTGCGAAGAGAGGCTCTGCCTTGCCAACTTCTACGCCTTCCTTAAGCTGAGCGAATTCCTTGAGGGAATCGAAATCCTTGATGTCTGTGTTGAGCTGAGCGAAAATCTTTTCAGCTGTTTCAGGGAGGAATGGCTTGAGGAGAACAGCAGCATAGCGGATTGTTTCGAGGAGAACGTAAAGAACTCTGTTGAGTCTCCACTTCATGCCTTCGTCCTTAGCGAGAGCCCATGGTGTTGTTTCGTCGATGTACTTGTTAGCACGTCTGAGGAGGTCCCAGATAGCGTCGAGAGCATCAGCAACACGGAGTTCGTCCATCTTCTTTTCTACGATTTCAGGAGTCTTGAGAGCAAGACCGATGAGCTCGTGGTCAACAGCGCCGTCAGCGAAGCCCTTGGAGATAACGCCGCCGTTGTACTTGTGTACCATAGCGATTGTGCGGTTTACAAGGTTGCCGAGGATGTTAGCAAGGTCGGAGTTGATACGTTCCATAAGGAGTTCGTATGTGAGTGTGCCGTCCTGTGCGAATGGCATTTCGTGGAGGAGGTAGTAACGGACAGCGTCAACACCGAAGAGTTCGATGAGGTCTTCTGCATAAATTACGTTGCCCTTACTCTTACTCATCTTGCCATCGCCCATGAGGAGCCATGGATGACCGAAAATCTGCTTTGGAAGTGGTTCGCCGATAGCCATGAGGATGATTGGCCAGTAAATTGTATGGAAACGAAGAATGTCCTTACCGATGAGATGTACGTCTGCAGGCCAGAACTTCTTGTAGTGTTCGGAGTGGTTGCCGTCTGGCTCGAAGCCTGCGAATGTGATGTAGTTGGAGAGAGCGTCAATCCATACGTAGATTACGTTGCCTGGGTCAAACTCAACAGGAACACCCCAGGAGAAGGAGCTTCTGGAAACGCAGAGGTCTGTGAGACCCGGACGGATGAAGTTGTTGAGCATTTCATTCTTTCTGGAAGCAGGCTGAATGAAGTCAGGGTTTGCTTCGATATGCTCTTCAAGACGCTTTGCGTAGTTGGAAAGCTTGAGGAAGTATGCAGCTTCCTTCATTGGACGAACTTCAGCGCCGCAGTCAGGGCACTTGCCGTCAACGAGCTGGGATTCTGTGAAGAAGCTTTCGCAAGGTACGCAGTAGAGGCCTTCGTATTCGCTCTTATAGATGTCACCCTGATCATAAAGCTGCTTGAAAATCTTAGCAACCTTTTCCTTATGCATAGGGTTGGATGTTCTGATGAAATTGTCGTAGGATGTATTGAGGCAGTCCCAGTTATCCTTGATAACTGCTGCTGTTTCGTCTACAAACTGCTGAGGAGTGATGCCTCTTGCTTCAGCCTTTTCCTGAATCTTCTGACCGTGTTCGTCAGTACCTGTCTGGAAGTATACGTCGTAACCCTGTTCGCGTCTGAAACGTGCGATAGCGTCAGCGAGAACGATTTCGTAGGAGTTACCGATGTGTGGTCTGCCTGATGTGTAGGCAATAGCTGTGGAAATATAATAAGGAGTGCCTTTCTTGTTTTCCATAACAGTGATTTCCTTTCTTTTATGTGTTGTTTTATGTTATTTTTATTTTTTAACTGATGCGAAGCCTCTCTTGCGAGAGAAGGGGGCAATGGAACTTGTCTGTAGGGGACGGCGCCCTCGACGTCCCGCATGGTCAATGTGATTCATCACACATATAACGTCACCGCAGGTGATACTATTCCTCTTCCTTCTTTTCCTCGTCGTCCGAGCCTGGTGCATTGTCGAATGGAATGTCACCGACGTTGCCTGGCTTTGACGGAGCATCGTTGAACGGAAGATTTTCAGGCTCTGTGATTTCAGGCTTTTCAGCAACGCCTTCTGCATCGACCTTATCCTCAGGCATCTTCATACCGAAGGACTTGAAGAAACTTTCAGGCGGCACCTTTGCGCCTACGCTGTAGCGAATCATGCCGGAAATACCGAGGAGCGGATTGATGACGAAGCTCATGCCTGCAGTTTCAAATACGAGAAGCGCGTAGTAAATCGCGTCGTATTCGCCAACAAGAAGCTCGTAAGCCAGCACAGGCACTGTGAAAAGTGCGATGAGCGGCAGATATGAGAGCATAAGGAGAATGTAAGCCTTGAGGTTATACTTCATTTTGACGATACCGATGTGGAAAATCGGTGTGATAACCTTCATCGGCGCAGCGGAGCATTCAAATACACCGCCCTGATAACGGAATGCCTGATAAACGAGGAAGAGCAATGCAAATACAATGCAGATACCGAGAACGATAAACTGTATGCTTTCGTCAAGACCAAGCACTTCTGTGTAGCCTGTGACCATAGACATTGCAAAGCTGAAAATAAGGCTTACAAGGAGAAGCCATGGCACAAGGCGGAAGGCAAACATAAGCTGTACCTTGATGCTGTGCCAGATAAGCTTGAAATCGCCAAGCCATTCAAAGAGGTAGGATTTCTTGACCTTGATACCTCTGATGAGCATACCGTAAACATTGTACATACAGATTGTTATCGGTGCCGTGACGAGCATACTGAGCGCGCTGATGATTGTGTTTGCACCTGTCGCTTCAAAGGTCAGTATACTGCAGATGGAAACGACAACCTGGAAAATGGCAAGCATAAGAGCCATAAA
>JAFYNW010000262.1 GCA_017547995.1 Clostridia bacterium
CCGAGCCTTTACCTGAAACGTCTACTATAACAACGGAAAACTGTCAGGACACAAATTCATTAGACCTTTCTGAAGTTTCCATCGATGGAAAGGGCAGACTTGCCGAGGTCAATATGACACTTACAAACGTATGCCCGGGCAAGAGAGTGGCTGTTGCAGTATTTCTGTCTGAGCTTGATGCAGAAGGCATTGAATATCCACGAGGCAGAAAAATCTTCACAATTCCTGCCCTTGAAGGCACAGAATGCCAGAACGTAGCCATCAACTGCATCAAGTTTGTCCTGCCTGAAGACCTCGATCTCGGCGGCACACCTGATACACTCTGCTCTCCACGTACGTTCAGGGCAAGAGCCTTTGCAAATATCGTCGATTACGATTACTTCCCATGCTGTGAGGGATAAAAATAAAAAGCCGGGCGTAAAAGTCCGGCTTTATTTTTGCGCAATAATATGATATAATAATAGAAAATATAAAGTGAATTTCAGGAGGAGAACAAATGCTTTTTTGCAGTACACGAAATGAAAACGTAAACGTACCATCTGCCTATGCTATTCTTAACGGACTTGCCGATGATGGAGGGCTTTATATTCTGCATTCAATTCCTGAAATCAAGGCTGAAGATATCGAAAAAATGTCGGAATACGATTATCACAAAACGGCAGAAACAGTCCTTGCAGGCTTTTTGCCTGACTATACAGCAGATGAAATCGCACAATTCGTAAAAAATGCTTATGGTGTACAGTTTGACACAAAAGAGATTGCGCCTCTTGTGAAGGTAAGAGAAAATATGTGGAGTCTTGAATTGTGGCATGGTCCAACCTGTGCATTCAAGGACTTTGCTTTGCAGATGCTTCCTCAGCTTCTTCCTGCGGCTGCAAGAAAATGCAATGAAGATAAAACAGTAGCCATCCTCGTGGCAACGTCAGGCGATACAGGCAAGGCGGCCCTCGAGGGATTTGCCGATGTCGAAGGCACAAAAATCTGCGTATTCTATCCACACGGCGGCACGTCCGACATTCAGCGTCTGCAGATGATAACTCAGAAGGGAAACAACGTCAACGTTTTTGCAGTCAAAGGCAATTTCGACGATGCACAGAATGGTGTAAAGGCTATTTTCACTGATGAAGAAATGGCAAAGAAGCTTAATGAAAACGGCATTATGCTTTCGAGTGCCAACTCAATCAACTGGGGCAGACTTGCTCCGCAGATTGTATATTATTATTGGGCATACTCACGACTCGTTGCAAATGGCACGATAAAATGCGGGGATATGATTGATTTCTGTGTGCCAACAGGCAATTTCGGTAACATTCTTGCAGGCTATATGGCGAAGAAGAGCGGATTGCCGATAAATAAGCTTGTGTGTGCATCCAATGCAAACAACGTGCTGACAGATTTCCTTGAAACAGGTGTTTATGACAGAAATCGCATCTTCCACCTCACAGATTCGCCAAGTATGGATATCCTTATTTCATCAAATCTTGAGCGTCTGCTTTATATGCTTGCGGACGATGCCAAAGTCAGCGAATGGATGGCACAACTTAAATCCTGCGGCAGATATGATATAGGTGCCGATATGCTGAAAAAGCTTCATGATGAAGGCTTTGTTGGATATTATTGCGATGACCAGGTGACTGCAAGGACGATAGTGACAATATATAAAGAAAATAACTACCTTTGTGATACCCATACTGCCGTTGCAGTCGATGCAGCACAGAGATATATGACAGACAACGAAAGCAATATCCCTATGGTTGTCGTTTCAACAGCATCGCCATTCAAGTTTGCTCCTGCAATTCTGTCCGCATTGGATGAAGATTCTGACGGAGATGATTTTGAAAAATTATCGGCACTTGAAAAGGCTGTAAGGCAGAAATCTCCTGATTCGCTCAGTATGCTCAAGGGCAAAAAGCCGAGATTCGAAGAAGTAATCGAAAAAGAAGATATGAAAAATAAGGTGCTGGAATGGCTGACAAAATAGCCGTACAGGAGGTATAAAATGAAAACTATCGTTATTTTATGTGACGGCATGGCCGATTATCCTGTGCCTGAGCTTGATGGTAAAACTCCACTTGAAGTGTCAATTCATCCCAATATGGACAAGATAGCAGGCAAGGGTGTGTTTGGACTTGCACGTACTGTGCCGGAAGGAATGCATCCGGGAAGTGATAATGCCAATCTTTCGGTTTTCGGCTACGACCCACATATATATTACACAGGCCGCTCGCCGCTCGAAGCGGTCAATATCGGCATCGAGCTTGGTGAAAGGGACGTTGCATATCGTTGCAATCTCGTGACACTTTCCGGCTCGGATGAAATAACAGAATGCATAATGCACGATTACAGTGCAGGTGAGATTTCAACAGAAGAATCACGTCAACTTATCGAGTATATGAACGACGTGTTTGGCAATGATTTCATCGAGCTTCATACGGGCATCAGCTATCGTCATTGTCTTGTTATGCGTGACAGTGAAACGGGCGCGATTCTCACACCACCTCACGATATCAGCGGCAAGCCTGTGGTCAAATATCTGCCTGATGGCGAAAACAGCCTCTATCTCTATTCGATGATGCGCCGTTCTTACGAGCTGCTTCGGGAGCATCCAATCAATAAAAA
>JAFYNW010000263.1 GCA_017547995.1 Clostridia bacterium
CTGTGGATGGTGTGCCTGGATAGGCAGAACCAAAGCGGACACCGGCTTCATAAGCACCTCTTGCGATAGCTTCGTTGCCTGTCATGAGTTTTTTCATAAGCGTTAATCCTTTCTTTCAAGGGTTGATTGAACTGTATGATATGCTCTTACTGGGTTGTGTGATTAAGTTTCTCTCCTTCCACCATCTTCGATGGTCCCCCTCCCTCATCAGAGGGAGGCAAGGGAATCTTTTCTCGGCTCCATCTGATGAGGGAGCTGGCTTGCGTATGCAAGACTGAGGGAGAGACCCTATTCAATAGCGTCGCAGACACCTTAACGTTTGCCTGCAAACATATCGAATTCCGTGAGGAATATATCGAATTTGCTCTGCAAATATATCGCACGCGGAGCGTATATCGTTTGCCGTAAGGCAACTGCCCTACATCATCGCTGCAAGTGCGATGGAGAGCATTTTTGCTTCGGCGTTATCCGAGCGGGAAACGAGGACGATAGGCGCCTTTGCACCCACAACGATGCCTGCGGACTTTGCTCCTGCAAAGTAGGTCATAGCCTTGCCGATGCCGTTGCCCACTTCGTAAGTTGGGACGAGAAGAATGTCGGCATAGCCTGCGTTTTCATTCTTATAGCCCTTGTGATGCACAGCCTCCTTGCTGATTGCAAGGTCGAGGCCGACAGGACCGTAAACATCAGCGTCAGCAAATCTTTCCATCTTGGAAAGCTCGTCTGCATCGAGAGTTGACTGCACCTTAGGGTCGACGTTTTCAGCGCCGCATACGCAGGCAACCGATGGCTTTTCAATGCCAAGCTTCTTTACAACCCCGATGGCATTTTCGAGAATGTCCGCCTTCTTCTCAAGGTCAGGGAAGGTATTCATGCCGCCGTCTGTGAGGCAGAGAAGTTTGCCGTAGGATGGCACTTCGTAAAACATTGTATGGCTGATTGTCTTGCCTGTGCGGAGGCCTGTATCGCGATTGATGACAGCCTTCATGAATGTGCCTGTGGAAAGAAGGCCCTTCATGAGAATATTTGCGTTGCCGAGACGAATCTGCTCGACAGCCTTAAATGCACATTCTTCGTCTGTTTCAGCTTCAATAATTACGAAATCTTCTGCATTTGCGCCGATTTCAGCGAGAATATTTTCAATTTTTTCCTTATTGCCTGTGAGAACTGCCTTTGCAATGCCTTCTTTTTCAGCATTTACGACAGCTTCAAGCACTTCCTTGTCTGCCGCCTGGGCAACGGAAACTGTGACGCCGGGCTTTGCCTTTGCAAGCTCGATGAGCTGGGAAAGCTTGTTTACCATTTTATTTCCTCCTTGCAAGATATAATTCGATATTGTCGAGAATATTTATGTAACCGCCGTGATTATTGATGGCGGAGGCGATTTTTCCGTATAATTCCTGCTTGGCTTCTTCCTCTCTCGCCTTATGGTCGGAGTAGGTTTCCAGCAGGGAAATATACTGCTCTGCAGACAGCCTTCTTGCGCCCTGAAAGGTGTGTACCTCTACGTCTGCAAAACCATATTTTTCCATATATTCCTTACAGAATACGTACTTTTTATTGTATGTATTTTCCCATTTTCTGTCAGAATTATAGGCCTTCTGCATCTCATTGTAGAGCGCCTCGTTGTCATAAGCGCCATAAGGCACGTTCCAGAAAAGAGCCGCCGTGCCGCCCTTTTTCAGCAGGGCATTCAGCTTGGCAAATCCCGTATCCTTGTCCACCCAATGAAAGGCTGTAGCCGAGAAGATAAGGTCGAAGCTTTCGTTTTCGCCCTCAAAATCCTCGAAAGGCTTGTTTTCAACAGAAATCGGATAGTTTTTGTATTTTTCTTTGAGAAAATCGCAGAAATCCCCGCTTATTTCACAGCAGGTGACGTCATAGCCGTTATGGAGAAACCATTCTGTCGCCTGACCGCTGCCCGAGCCGATTTCAAGAGCCTTTTTGCCGTCTGTATTTCTATCGACAAACTCAAAAAGCTCCTTTGTGTAGCGCGGACGGTATCTGTCGTAATTTTCGGTATCCGAGCCGAAAATATTGCGTAATTCTGCCATTTTTTGCTCCTTATGTGATGCGATGGATTAGTAGGTGAGATGGACGCCTGTCTTTGTAGCCTTGATGGCGTTTTTCGCCATAGCTTCCATTTCGAATTCGCCAGGAAGAATGATGAACTGAGCGAGATGGCCTGCGTAATGCATGATTCTTTCAACAAGCTTCTTGCTGTTTGCCATACCGCCTGTGAGGACGACAGCCTCTGTCTGACCGAGAAGCACGCAGTGCATCGCGCCCATATCCTTGGCAAGCTGATAAGCGAGAGCTTCAAAGATGAGAGCCGCTTCTTCGTTGCCGTTTTCAATCATTTTTTCAACCTCGATAAGGTCTGTTGTGCCGAGATAGGAATAAACGCCGCCGCGCTGACCGAGCAGGAACTTGACCTTATTCTGTTCGTGTGGATTTGCGTAGCACATCTTGATGACGTCGTTGACAGGGAGGGAGCCGCATCTGTCGAGAGCGAAAGCGCCTTCGTCCTTTACGTTGAATACGTCGACAACCTTGCCGTCCTTGTGTGCGCAGACAGAAACACCGCCGCCGAGGTGCGCCACAATCATCTTTGTTTCTTCGTAAGGCTTACCCATCTTTTCAGCAGCCTTTTCTGCAGCAGCCTTATGGTTGAGAGCATGGAAGAAGCTCTTGCGGTGCATACCCTTATAGCCGGAAACACGTGCTACGTCTTCCATTTCGTCAACGGAAACAGGATTTGTGAAATAGCAAGGAATCTCGCCGTTCATAAGGGAGAACTGCTTTGCCATTGGGATGCCCAGATTGGAAGCGTGTTCGCCGTATTTTGCCGCTGTGATTTCTTCAAGCACAGCATCGTTGATTTCGAAAGTACCCGATGGCACAGCGCGGACAAGACCGCCTCTGCCGATTACACAGTCGACTTCGAGAGGCCATGCGCCTGCATCCTCGAGAGCGAGCTGCATTCTGACCATTCTGTAAGGAAGCTGGTCGATGATTCTTTCAAAGCCGCTGAGCTCGTCGATGTTGTGGGCTATCTTAATATTGAGTATGTCTTTTTCTTCGTCAAATACGGAAATTTTTGTGGACGTTGCGCCAGGATTGATAACTAAAACTTTCAAAGCGTATTCCTCCATTATAATATATATTCTATTTTCCTATATTGTATCATCAGAAATTATACAATGTCAAATACTTATTCCTCATTATTGAAAAAATGTATATATCGCATATTTCTTCACAGGAGTTTTGTGGAGTTTGTACAAAATACGTAAGGATTGTTTATGCGACATAGCGGGTAAGCAGGGAAACCACGCAGGGACAAATCACGATTTGTCCGCGGTGCATTCGTGAATGCACCCTACAAATTATATGTCATTCTGAGTGTATACGAAGAATCTCCTGCGTTGCGAGAATGAATGGTGAATAATGAAAAATGAATAATTACGGTGTCTGCGACGCATTGATTGACGCGGACCGCCGAGGACGTCGGTCCCTACGATTTTCGGGAGCGGCAAGCAGCTCCCCTACGTAAACTGACCGCCCGGGAGGACGGTCCCTGCAGCATCGCAAAAAACCTTCAGTTTCTGCCATTTTCTCCCTTATTCCGCCCTTGTTTATGTTTGACTTTAAGCGGTAGCTATGCTATAATTTTTATAATAATATATAAGGAGTAGTCTGCCCTTTTTTAGCAAACGGGCTTACACTCTTTCCTGATAATGATGCATTACCAAAATAACCCCTCCGCCATCGTACGATGGTCCCCCTCTCTTTGTAAATATGGGAGGCTGGTGTGGGGAAGAAAGGATACCGAAATACAATGACAGAAGAAATGCTTAAGAAAGTTGATGCTTTTATAGAAAATCATCCTAAGGGACACTTTTTGCAGAGCCGTGACTGGGCGCCTGTAAAGCCTGACTGGAAGCAGGAAATCATCGTTGCCACAGACCGCGACGGTGAAATCAAGGGCGTTATGACTGTGCTCATCCGCAAACTGCCTGTTATCGGCAAGAGCGTTATGTATGCGGCACGCGGCCCTGTCTGCGACGTACACGACAAGGCGACTATCAAGGAGCTTCTCCAGAAGGCAAAAATCCTTGCTCAGCGCTACAACTGCTACGTTCTCAAGATTGACCCGGACGTTCTCGTTTCCGACACAGAATTTGAAGACATTCTCAAGGAATGTGGCTGCAAAATCACACGCAATACAGAAAACTACGGCGGCTTACAGCCTCGCTTCGTTTTCCGTCTCAACGTTGAAAACAAGACAGAGGAAGAGCTTCTCCAGTCCTTCCATTCCAAGACACGCTACAACATCCGCCTTTCCGCGCGTAAGGGCGTTACTGTAAAAATCGGCACAACTCCTGAAGACGTCAAAACTTTCCACGACCTTATCACAGTTACAGGTCAGCGCGACGGCTTCATCGTCCGCACAAAGGAATATTACCAGAGCGTAATGGACCACATGGGCGAAAACGCAAAGCTCTTTATGGCTATGCACGAGGACAAGTGTATCGCGGCTACTATCGCTATCTGCTACGGCGACAAGTGCTGGTATCTCTACGGCGCTTCCGCAAACGAGCACAGAAATCTCATGCCTAACTATCAGCTTCAGTGGAGCATGATCAAGTGGGCGCTCGAAAGAAAGTGCCGCATCTACGACTTCCGCGGTGTGCCTGGCAACCTCAGTGAAGACAACCCAATGATTGGCCTTTACAAATTCAAGGTCGGCTTTATGGGCGACTATACAGAGTTCATCGGTATGGTTGAAGATATCTATGACAAGCCTGCCTACTTCATCGCTGAAAAGGCAATGGTTACATTCAAGAACGTTCGTCACAACCTCTTTGTCAAGCTGAAAGGGGACAAAAGATAAATGAAAATGCTTTCTTCATTCGCTCAGGCTCTCAAAGAGCACGGCTTCCTTCTCAATGAGCTGACACAGGACGTGCCTGTGGAATTCGTGTCCTATACTTCGAGAAACATCAAGGCAAATACACTCTTCATCTGCAAGGGTGCAGGCTTCAAGGAAGAATACCTTGTCAATGCCATCAAGGATGGCGTGACCTGCTACGTTTCCGAAAAGCAGTACAACGTGGACGTTCCATGTCTGCTTGTAAATGACGTAATTTCCGCAATGAGCCTCGTTGCGGCGCATTGGTACGACTACCCACAGAATGAGCTTACCATCGTCACAATGACAGGCACAAAGGGCAAGTCGACAACCTCCTACTACCTCAAGTATATGCTTGACAGCTGGATGGAAGACCTCGGCGCTGCCCCTGCCGCTATCATCTCCACAATCGACACAGACGACGGCGTGGAAAAGTTTGAATCCCACATGACAACTCCTGAAGGGCTCGACCTTTTCCGTCATCTCCGCAACGCTGTTTCTTCGGGCAGAAAATACTGCATTATCGAAAGCTCATCTCAGGCATTCAAGTACGGCAGACTCTATGGCCTGAAGTTTGCCGCTTCCGCTTTCCTCAACATTTCCGAGGACCATATCAGCCCTATCGAGCACGCTGACCTTGAAGATTATTTCACATCAAAACTCAAAATCTTCTCCCAGAGTGATTACTGTGCGTATAATATGGATGCAGATATGGCAGAGCGTATTGAAGAAACTGCTAAAAACAGCGGTAACGGCTATTCTTCCTTCGGCTTTACAGAAAAGGCTGACCTCTGTGGCTATGACCTCGAAAACACAGGTCTTACACTTCGCTTCAAGGCAAAGTGCAAGGACTTCGACGAGCAGTTTGAGCTCGCTATGCCAGGCAAGTTCAACGTTGAAAACGCTCTTGCGGCTATCGCAATCTGCCATAAAATCGGTATGCCTGTAAAGAATATGCAGGACGGTCTTTCCCGTGCAAAGGCTTCGGGCAGAATGGAAGTATTCTCTTCCGCTGATAACAAGAAAATCGTCATCGTTGACTATGCTCACAACCTCCTCTCCATGACAAAGCTTTATGAAGCTGTCAAGGAAGAATACAAGGGCAGGGAAATCACAACTGTATTCGGCTGTCCTGGCGGCAAGGCTGTGACACGCAGACGCGACCTTGGCATGGTGGCAGGTATTCACTCCGATATCATCTACCTCACGGAAGAAGACCCTAATATGGAGCCTGTCCGCAAGATAAGCGAAGATATCGCACAGTATGCAGAGCGCAACTGCGACAAGGTATATCTTGTCGATGACAGAAACGAAGCTATCCGCAGAGCGATTTTCGAAAGCTCCGACAACGCTATCATTCTTGTAACTGCAAAGGGCAGAGAAACAAGACAGAAGCGTATGGGCGAATACGTCGACTGCGTAAGTGACGTCGACCTGACAGAAGCATTCCTCGCACTTTACGATAAGATGAACAAGAAGGATAAAGTTAAGGTATAAATATGCACCTGCGGTGCAGTGATATATGCTGACACATGTGATACATTTTGCAGGCACCAATCCCTCCACCATCTTACGATGGTCCCCCTCCCGATAAACGGGGTCCCCGCAAAACCTGTTTTGTGGGGTGAATAGCAAGGGAGGCTTGGAATTTTTCCTGTAGGGAATGGCGTCCTCGACATTCCGCCTATAAAATGTGACTTGTCACACCTTAATGTTTGCAAAGCAAACATATCGTAATGCAAAGCATTATATCGCATTTTATCAAAATATATCTCACGCAAAGCGTATATCGCTTTTGCGAAGCAAAAACCAATGATATCACAGCCCTGTGGCTATGATATAAACTCAAAAACTTAACAGAAGGGAGGTTACTCCGGCAATCCATTTCCAAGTACTCTATGCCAGCACGCATGAGATCACATTTTCTGAGGCTGAAAGCAGATGTGTGGCTGAAATCTCACGTATGCACACTTTACGGAAGATGAGTTATGATTATGAAAGTTCCGTAGGTATGGCTATTGCTCATTCGTGAGCAACATGAGAAAGGAAACTACTATGTTAAAGGGTAAAACTGCTATCATCACCGGTTCCACACGCGGTATTGGATTTGCAACAGCTGTTAAGTTTCTTGAAAATGGCGCAAACGTCGTAATATGCGGCTCGAAGAAGGAAAGTGTCGACAAAGCTCTGACTAAGCTTGATGAAACTTTCCCACGCGCAAGACTCATGGGCATCTGTCCGGACCTTTCCAACTATGCTGAAGTTGAAAAGGCATTCAACGAGGTCAGGGATTACTTCGGTTCCCTTGACATTCTCGTCAACAATGCAGGTCTTTCGTCTCATTCCAGCATATTCACGATGGAGGTTTCCGAGTTCACAAAGCTTATGGACCTCAACGTCAACGCTGTATTTTTCTGCTCCAAGGCGGCGGCCATCATTATGCGTGAGCAGAGAAGCGGCGTAATTCTCAACACCAGCTCTATGGTGTCTCTCTACGGTCAGCCTGCAGGCTGCGGATATCCTGCTTCGAAATTCGCTGTCAACGGTCTGACAAAGTCTCTGGCCCGTGAGCTCGCACCTTACGGCATCAGAGTCAACGCTGTCGCTCCGGGGGTTACAAACACTGATATGTTTGCAAATCTCCCACCTGAAATGCAGGAGCGCACAGCTAAAACTATTCCTCTCGGCCGAGCAGGCGAGGCAGACGAAATCGCTGACGCCTTCCTGTTCTTAGCTTCCGACAAGGCAAGCTATATTTCCGGTACTATTCTTTCGGTCGATGGCGTAGCAAGGTCCTAGAAAAGAAGGACCAGGGGCAGAGGGAGCAAATCTCCCTCTGCCATACATTTTCCACCTTTGATACAGGTTGAAAGGAGTATAATATGTGTAACAGTAACTTCGCAGGTCTTGAAACCTCCCTTAAGATTTCAGATATATTCAAGCTCTGGCAGAGAGAAAATGCTCCGGGCGGTCAGATTCTCGTCCGTCACAAGGGCGAAATCATCTATGATTCCTGCTTCGGCAAGGCTGTACTCGAGCACGATATCAACGTGACAAACGATACCGTCTTCCACGTGGCGTCTGTTTCCAAGCAGGTTACAATTATGTCCCTTCTCATTCTCTGGAATGAGGGCAAGGTTGACCTTGATGCCGATATCCGCACTTATCTGCCTGAATATATCGCATTTGATAC
>JAFYNW010000264.1 GCA_017547995.1 Clostridia bacterium
ATATTCCCTCTTGCCAATATAAATTGTATGTATTATAATGTTATATAATGACATTTGACTCAAGGAGGCATATATGCTCTTTTCAACACCTGTGACTCTGGTGCTCGTCGCTCTCGTTTCGGTTGTCGGCGGCCTCATTCAGGGCGTTTCGGGATTTGGCTTCGGCGTATTCGTCATGACCATCTTCCCTACTCTTCTTCCATACCTTTTCGGCGTGGGACTTTCAAGTATTATCGCAATCGTCGGTATGCTCGGCATCATCATCCGATACAGAAAGCACATCAGCTGGAAATATCTGCCTGTGCCTATCGTATTCTATATGATGGCAAGTACAATGGCTATCAATCTTTCCACAACACTTGAAGCCGACTGGCTCAAGGGCTATCTCGGCCTTTTCCTCGTTGTACTTGCATTCTATTTTGCATTCCTCGGCGGAAAAATCAAAATCAAGCCTAACGTGGGCACAGCCTTTATCGTATCCACAATGTCGGGTATTCTCTCGGGCCTTTTCTCCATCGGCGGCCCTCCTATGGTTATCTATTTCCTCGCAATCACAAAGTCCAAGGAAGAATATCTCGGCACACTCCAGACGTTTTTCTTTATTTCCGGCCTTTATAATGCAATTTTGCGTATTATAAAGGGCATTATCACAGTGGAGGTTATTCCATTCTGGATTTGCGGCTTTATCGGTATGCAGCTCGGTATCATCGTGGGCAGTAAGCTCATTAAGAAAATCGACGGCGAAAAGCTCAAGAAAATCGTCTATGCAGTCATCGGCCTCTCTGGCGCATGGATGTTCTTCAGTAATTTGTAATTTTATATGCAAAAGCCACTCATTCGAGTGGCTTTTGTTATTGCGGACGAGCAATGCTCGCCCCTACGATTATGTTTTTGTGGTTTGATTGTAGGGGACGGCATTTATGACGTCCCGCGGGCTGTCTGCAAGAGCCAGCCCCTACACAATAATTATAATAAAAATCGTAGGGTGGGGGCTTGCTCCCACCGAAAACACTGTGCGAAAATAATCCCTATGCGAGTAGTTGACAGTAGGATGAAACGGGAATATAATGAACTTATCAAAACAAAAAGGAGAAATTCTTATGAAGAAACTCAACATCAAGTCCTTCGTTCTCGGTATGCTCGTTATGGCTATCGTAATGTCGACAGCAGCTCCTGCAGTTGCTTCCACAATGAAGGCGGCACAGCTCTACTACAACAACATCAAGATTCGTCTCAACGGTGAAGAACTCGTTCCAAAGGATGCCAACGGCAATATCGTTGAGCCTTTCGCAATCGACGGCACAACATATCTTCCAATCCGTGCAATCAGCTCTGCTCTCGGTCTTAACGTAAGCTGGGACGGCGCTACACAGACTGTTGTTCTCGGCAATGACCCAGCATACAACCAGCCTGCAAAGTGGCTCGGCGATATGAGTGCTTTCAGCGGTCAGGCATATATCAACCGCGATACATATGAACAGTATCATACAGCTAATAATGGTGAAAAATTTGAAAGCTTTATGAAATTTGGTACAGAAGAGGCAACATATCTTCTCAACGGCGAATATACTCGTTTCACAGGTACATTCTATCTTTGCGATGGACATAAGAATGATAATTTCAACAGTATTCGTTTCAATATTTATGTTGATGGCAAGCTTGCATATCAGTCTGAACCAATTTTCCAGGGTCACACACCTGAAGAATTTGAAATCGACGTAACAGATGCATACAAGCTCGAAATCAAGATTGAAGGCAGACAGGAAAATCCTACACAGGGCAACTGGTACAAGACAAGCACATATTCAAAGGGTGCATTCATCGGCAACGCTGCTCTCTGGAACGACTAATTTATAAAATCAAAGCCACTCTGAAAAGGGTGGCTTTTTTATGCAATAAAATGCGGAATATTGTAGGGACAATTCACGAATTGTCCGCGGGCGGGCATGGAAACCCGCCCCTACATTTGGTCTGCAAAAACTTGTAGGGACAATTCACGAATTGTCCGCGGTATGTCGGCAAGCGCCATACCCTACGCAACCCTGTAGGGGACGGCATTTATGACGTCCCGCACAATCCTACAATTACACAAAAAGTCTCCACAACCTGTGGAGACTTTTCCTTTTTACGGCATAAACTTATCCATCATTGAGGTCATTTTGCCGTTTTTGTTCATTTTCGAGCCTGCGTAGGCGGCCGCTGCGCCAAGCGCACCGATACCCAAGCCCATCATCATTGCATTTCTCGCCTTCATTTATTCTCCCCTTTTGTCAGGCCAAATGGGGGCCCCGTGATTTAATACTCGCTGGACGAAATGAATTCGTCCGCTCGGTACGGCGACACTCGTCGCCGGTCGGGCACCCGGCCCTCCGCTTTCGCACTCAACCGAGCACAAGGGTATTATATGCGAAAATGCCTTACTTACTCATAAACATAATATTTGTATCGGAAGAAAAGTTTTCCGTCGAGTAAAGCACAAGCACCTGAGTGATGCCGTTTTCACCGATATACTGGGAAAGGCTCGTCTTGTTTGCACGCAAATCCCACATATGAATCTCGTCGAAATTATGTGTGAGATATGGCACAAGACAGTTGGAATAGGAATCCTTGATGATGAGGAGCTTTTCGCCATCATTTATTTCCGTATTGTCGAGGACGACAAGCGGAGGATTTCCGCCGAAGAATACCGAATACTTATCCTTCTTGTCGGCAAAGGATTCATCGTAAAGGTCGCGCGGATTGCCGTTTTCGTCAGTCACCTCAAGCTGAGGAAGCATATATGTGGCAACCGTATCGGATTTCACAGCGCGGGCACCTGCATTGGAATAAAGTGTGCCGTAGAAATCTACATATTCCTCGCGAAGCACTCTGTCACTTGGAGTCAGACCATACTCCTGACAAATCTTCTCATAGGCATAATATGCCCCGTCGCTTGTCCAGTGGTGGTCTGTGCGGTAATAGATATATTCGTCCTTGTGTGCAAGGAGAGTCTGGCTCAAAT
>JAFYNW010000265.1 GCA_017547995.1 Clostridia bacterium
ATTTATGACATCCCGCTTAACCAATGCATCGCAGATACCGCAATTATTCATTTTTCATTATTCACCATTCATTATTCATTAAACCGCAGGGGCGGGGTAACCCCGCCCGCGGGACGTCGAGGGCGCCGTCCCCTACAACCATTCTTTCGTGGTCAATCCGTAGGGGCGAGCATCGCTCGTCCGCCCTATTCAATGTGACTTGTCACACCACAACGTTGCCTTTGGCAACACTTCATGGCGAAGCCGCTTCACTTCTTAACGTGCGTAGCACACTTCATTTTGCCGAAGGCAAAACAAAAAAGACTCCCGGGGGAGTCTTTCCACAGTCTTTTATTCACTTCATCAAAGTAGGCATTAAATGAATCAGGGTATATTCATCGGTGAGATATTTTTTCGTCAGAATGGATAAAAGCCGCAGGCAAGACTTTGTGCCTTAACGAGGATTTTTAGACATAAATGGCGGAAAAAGACTCCCGAGGGAGTCTTTTTCTTATATTTTCTTACTTACACATATAATTCATCAGAATCTGTGCAACCTGATTGCGGTTTGCATTGCCGTCCGGCATGAGAGCATTGTCAGAGCCCTTTACAAGGCCTGTGCTTACTGCCCATTCCATAGCCTCTTCAGCCCATGCACTGATATCGTCAGCGTCATTGTAGCTGTCAAGATTCTTGCTCATCTTTGGAGAGCCTTCGAGTCTCCAGAGCATTACGATGAGCTGTTCACGGGAAATTTCGCCTTCAGGATTTGTACCATCGGAGATGCCGTTTTCCTTCGCCCATTCCATGCCCTTTGCATACCAGCTTGCGCCGCCTGTTGTGTCTTCGCCGTTGAGACGGGCGAGCATTGTCATAACCATGCCGCGTGTAGCCGCTGTTTCAGGCTCAAACTTATTGTCGCCAACGCCGTTTACAATGCCGCGTGCAGAAGCAAAGGTTACTGCGTTATAGTCCCAGTCACCCTTTTCAACGTCGTCGAAGCCCTGGCTGTTGTCAACGATTTTAACTGTCTGACCGTCGCCAACTGTGAACTGGATGCCGTTTTCTGTTGGAATTGTGCCTGTGATGATAGTTTCTGTGCCGTCTGCATTTACGATAACAGCAACGAGACCGTAGTTTGTGCCGCCTGTTTCAACGTTTACAACAGCGTCCTTGCCGTCGGAAGTATCAACTGTGAATTCTGTTTCTTCTTCTACGTCAACAGTTACAGAGCCATCCTTCTGAGTTTCCGTCTTGATTTCCTTGCCGCTTTCGTCAGTTACTTCGATAGAAGGAGCGGAAGGTGTGGATGGTGTGGATGGAGTGGATGGTGTGTAATCATCGTCATCATCTGCAGGTGGAGCAGGTGGCTCAGGAATTACAATAGCAGAAACAACATAGTATTCGCCATCCTGCTTTACTTCATAGCCTTCAGCAACAAAGTTTGCTGTTGGATTTTCTGTATTGGATTCAGATGGATTATAGTTATAGAACTTGCCGCCCTTGACTACGATATCGCCATTTGTTTTGTCGTGCTTGTTAAGTGTCCAGAATGGAGTTTCGGAAATAAACTCACCGCCGTTGATTTCAATATAACCGCCATTCTTAGCATAAATAAGGTCATACTGAGTGTCTTCGCCCGAGCCAACATTAGTGTATACACCGCCGTTGATTGTCACCTTACCGCCGTCAGCCCAGATTGCCATTGTGTATTCACTGCCGCCAACGCCGTCGATTTCGCCTTCGCCATTGATTGTAAGGTCGCCGCCGGCCTTAACCCAGAATACACCGTTGCCTTCTGTGTCATTTTCTGTCATGGAAATATTGTGTCCGTTAAGGTCGAGAACAACTTCCTTATCAACAACGATTGCGCTGTCAAGGGAAATATCTTCTGTGAGAGTTACTGTGCCGCCCTGAGCCATAGCCTGACGGAATGCTGTTTCAGCAGATGGAGAAACAACATAGTATTCGTCATCTGCCTTTACTTCATAGCCTTCTGCAACGAAGTTAGCCGTTGGATTTTCTGTATTGGATACAGATGGGTTGTAGCCCTTGAACATACCACCCTTTACGATGATATTGCCGTTTGTCTTATCGTGCTTGTTAAGTGTCCAGAATGGAGTCTGGCAAATGAATTCGCCGTCGTTGATAACGACTTCGCCGCCATTCTTTGCGTAAATAAGGTCATAATGAGTATCACTACCTGCACCAACGTTAGTATAAGTACCGCCGTTGATTGTTACCTTACCGCCGTCTGCCCAGATAGCCATATCGTAGTTATTGCCTTCGGATTCACCGTTGATTGTGCCGTAGCCATCGAGTGTGAGGTCACCGCCAGCAACAACGTGGAATACGCCGTCGCCGTTTGTATCGTTTTCAAAGTAAACGTCGCCGAAGAAAAGCACTTCAACCTCGCTGTCGATTTTTATAGCCTTGTTGAGAATTGCATCACCAAGCATGATTGCGCCGCCGACGAAATCGATTGTGCCGCAGTTTTCAACTTCAGATGCATCTTCGCCTGTTGCGCCATAAAGGAATTCGATTTCAGCATTTTCAGCTGCCATGTAGCCGCTGTTGTCAATGTAATTGAGCATCGCATCTTCAACGTAAAGCTCGCCGCAGTTCCAGAAATTGCCGTTTACGTAAGAGCCGTTTTTGAGAGTTGTCTTGCCGTAAGTTGTGCCGTTATGGTAGAAATTGTAGATTGCCGCATAGTTTTCGTCATCAGCACATTCAACAATTGCACAGTCCACTGTAAGCACGCCGTAGTTGCCGATTGTCGTAGCATTGGCACTGCGTACTACGCCGTTGCCTGTGATTGTGAGGTTGCCGTTTACGCCTACGTAGACAGCACCGTAGCCGTCGTCTTCAAAATCAGCGTCAATATCAAAACCATTGAGGTCGATAGTGATTTCCTTGCTGATTGTAAGCTTTTCTGTAAGTGTAACGTTGTCTGTAAGAGTAATTGTTGCGCCTGCTTCTGCCTCTGCAACTGCTGCCGCAAGGTCAAAGCCTTCTGCTTCCGTTGCCATGGATGGAACGATGAGAAGTGTCATCAGCATCGCAACTGCTGTGAGCATAGAGATAAATCTTTTACTCATTATTGAGTCCTCCTTGAATAATTGGGTCACAAAATAAACTATTATTTTAGTTTGTCCCTCGTTTGTATGACTAAATTATAACATAAATAAAAAATAAATCAATACCTTTCGGTAACATTTTTATTTTGTTTTTCGATATTGGTTTCTATTTTGTGACCAATTGTAACAAATAAGGGACAGCTTTCCATCCTGTCAAATCCGTAGGGGACGGCGCCCCCGACGTCCCGTTGAAAAAGTCATAAGTAAAAGTGAAGAGTGAAAAAGTGCGGTGTGTCAAGTCACATTTTATAAGCGGTACGTCATAAATGCCGTACCCTACAAAACCCGTAGGGGTCGGTGCCCTAATAAATCCGTCGGAGACACCTTTTCGTTTGCTCCGCAAACAATTCATGCACCTTTGGTGCAATTCATGGCAACGCCAATTCATGACGAAGTCAATTCATTAAAAAAAGACCCCTTTCGGAGTCTTTTTTTACAATTTACTAATCTTCATTCCAATCGAGTGCACGGCTTATCGCCTTGTGCCACATTTTCAGGTATTTTTCGCGTTTTTCTGATGCCATGGCAGGCTCGAATACTCTGTCGACAGCCATATTGCCGTCCTTTGTCACAAGTCCCACCGACATACCTGCCAGAATTGCCGCACCAAGTGCCGTTGTCTCGCGCACCACAGGACGGACAACCTTTGTATTTGTGATATCAGCCTGGAACTGAGCGAGGAGATTATTGGCACAGGCGCCGCCATCCACTCTCAGCTCGGCAATATCCTTATTCAGGTCGCTTTCCATCGCCGCAATCACGTCGTTGACCTGATAAACGATGCTTTCGAGCACCGCACGAATGATATGGTTGCTGTTCGTGCCGCGTGTTATGCCGAAAATCGCACCGCGTGCCTCCATATCCCAATAAGGCGCACCGAGGCCAGTAAAGGCAGGCACGATATACACGCCGCCGTTGTCCTCGACCTTATTTGCAAAATATTCGCTGTCAGCCGAGTCAACGATAAGCCCAAGCTCATCACGCACCCACTGCACAACGGCGCCGCCCACGAAGACCGAGCCTTCAAGGGCATAATTCACCTTGCCGTCCGCTGCAATACCGATTGTTGTGACAAGTCCGTTGTTGCTCATAACCGGCTTGTCACCCGTATTCATCAGCAGGAAACAGCCCGTGCCGTAGGTTGTCTTTGCTTCGCCCACGTTAAAGCATCTCTGCCCCACAAGTGCCGCCTGCTGGTCGCCTGCGATACCGCATACAGGCACGTCGATGCCGCCGATATTGACAGAGCCAAAGTGACTGTCGGAAAACTTCACTTCAGGCAGACAAGCCTTCGGAATGCCGAGGTAACCGAGAATTTTTTCGTCCCATTCGAGGGTATTTATATTGAAAAGCATTGTGCGGGAGGCATTTGTATAGTCTGTCGCGTGGACCTTGCCCTCTGTCAGTTTCCAGAGAAGCCATGAATCCACAGTGCCGAAAAGCACCTCGCCCTTTTCAGCCTTTTCGCGCACGCCCTCCACGTTGTCGAGAATCCACTTGATTTTTGTACCGCTGAAGTATGCATCGACAAGCAGACCTGTCGCGCCCTTGATGTAGGCTGTCATATCCTCGTCGATGCCGCGGCAGATGTCGGCTGTACGTCTGCACTGCCATACGATAGCGTTATAAACAGGCTTGCCCGTATTTTTATCCCACATAATTGTAGTTTCACGCTGATTTGTAATGCCTATGCAGGCAATTTCCTCCGCCTTGATACCGCTTTTCGCGATGGCCTCCATCATAACGCCGTACTGTGTGGCGTAGATTTCCGTAGGGTCGTGCTCAACCCAGCCGCTCTGCGGATAAATCTGTCTGAACTCGTTCTGCGCAACAGAAACGATGCTTAAATCCTTGTCGAAAATGATAGCGCGCGAGCTTGTTGTGCCCTGGTCAAGAGCGATGATGTATCTGGACATAGTCTTATTCTCCATTTATACTTTATGAAAATGAATTGGCTGTCACCATGAATTGCGTAAACGCATGAATATAGGCGGTATGTCGCAAGCGCCATCCCCTACGTTTTGATGATATATAGAGCAGTAACCTTTCCAACCTGTCAATATGTGAGGAACGAACACACAAGGGGGTCCAGGGGTAATTTTACCCTAACGAGCAGGCTCGTCAGGGAACCCGCAAGAATTGATTAGGTGCGGTGGCACTCGCCACCGGTCGCGCCCTGGCGCTCCTGCGGTCCCGTGATCAAACTGCGTGGACCAGTTTGGGCCTCTTTGGTTCTTTTGGGCAAGCATAAAGAACACGTCGTAGACGAACCGAGCCTTGCGCTCGGCGGATATCTTTTCTTGCAATAAAGTCTTTACTCTATCGGCAAGAACGATGACACCTCATCCACCGCCAAAGGCGGTCCCCCTTCCCCCACTGGGGAAGGCTTATAAATTAATCTTATATCTTCTGCATTTGCGGCGGTCACCACCGTACATTTCGTGGTCGGACGGAATATCCCTTTCGTCGATAAATCTTCCGCCCGCCTTTTCGATAACACGGCGCGAAGCGAGATTTTCAGGGGTTGTGGTCACAAGCACGTAGCTCATGCCCTCCTCTTTCGCAAGGCCGAGCAATAATTTCACAGTCCTTGTGGCATAGCCCTTGAGCCTGTACTCAGGCGAAATGCTGTAGCCGATATTTCCGCCGTAGAAGGTGTTGATATTCTGCCCCACACGCAGGTCGCAAAAGCCGATTTCACCGCCCTCAACAAGCGCGATGCGGAAATGATATGTCGGCAAAAGACCGCGTTTTTCGTCGGCATTGGCCTTGCGATAGCACACAAGACGGACAACGCCGTCATTCAATATAAGGAACAATTTATCACCCCCATAAAACAGGTTTTATGAGGACCCTGATTAAATACTCCCCATACGTAATTATTGTAACTCATTTTCCACAAGAAAGTCAATATGAAAAACGGACGAGGCTGTACACCCGTCCGTTTTAATTAAAGATGAATAATTTCGGTGTGAAAAATCACATTGAACAGGACGGGATGTTGACAAGCACCATCCCCTACAACAAAACCACAAAAGAATAGCCGTAGGGGCGGGTTTCCATGCCCGCTCGCGGGACATTCGTGAATGTCCCCTACAAAACTATGCAAACCGAATGAGATTCTTCGTTGCACTCAGAATGACATACAGATTTTAGTACGGTTACTACTCCTCCACCACTAACGTGGTCCCCCTCCCCTCACAAGGGGAGGCTTCATACCCTACTGCACCTGATTTTCGTCGTCGATAATCTGTCTTATTCTTCTTTCGCTGAGGGAATACTTGCGTGCAAGCTCCTTTACGCTGTAACGGCCGTATTCACCTACGATTTTCTCATTGCGCGCCCTTCGCCACGCCTTATCCTGCTTTGGAATATATAAAAACTCGCCGCCGCAAAGCCACATAAGCTTATTGAAGGCATCTAAACCGATATGCTCGGCAATTTCTCTGTGATTCTGGTCGAGCTCCCACATCTTGTAATCATTGCTTGACATAGTGGTAAATCTCCTTTTCCGTTTTCGACTTTTCTCCCTCCTTCTTCAGTGCAAGGAAAATCGCCTCGGCACATTTCTGGCACAAAACGATACTCCCGACCTTGTTTAACTTTTCGGTGCTTTCGCAAAACTGACACTTGTCCATAGGCTATTTCTTCACCTCTTTCTTTTAATGAGGGTAGAATACAAGCAATCACCCTCTTCAGCCTTTTCTACTATATCTTATTCCCTTGCCGACTGCGTCAGCCGGCTGTGTAATTTCTTGAGTGGATGTAAATATTATAAGCCAAACCGCCGAAAAAATCAAGCATTTTAAGAACATTTGTTCTATTTTGTGTTGTTCAGAACGGTTTATAGGACAGAAGACGTAGGGCGAATGAGTTATATTCGCTGACGCGAGTTATATTGTTTCACAGTTATATTGCTTCGCAGTTGTATTGCCTTGCGGCAGTTATTGTACCTGCGGTGCATTAAATAAGTTTCTCTCCCTCCTTAGCGGAAGACAAGGAGATGCGATTGTAGGGGCGAGCATCGCTCATCCGCCCTTTCCAATGCGCCCTCGACACCTTAACTATTAACTATTAACTATTCATTTTTCACTTCTCTGTGGGAGGGCGCAGAGGCCCTCCCCTACAACAAAACCTCAAAAGAATAGCCGTAGGGGCGGGTTTCCACGCCCGCCCGCGGGACATTCGTGAATGTCCCCTACAAAACTATGCAAACCACAGGAGATTCTCCGTAGGGGACGGCGCCCCCGACGTCCCGCCCTTTCCAATGCACCCTCGACACCTTAACTATTAACTATTAACTATTCATTTTTCACTTCTCTGTGGGAGAGCGCAGAGGCCCTCCCCTACAACAAAACCACAAAAGAATAGCCGTAGGGGCGGGTTTCCATGCCCGCCCGCGGGACATTCGTGAATGTCCCCTACATTTTAATTTCATATCGGGCAGTAACCTTTCCAACCTGTCAATTCATTAACATACCCCTTGCAAGTTTTGACAATCTGTGATATAATACGTAATTAGAAAAATATACTCTTTCAAGGAGCTTTACAATGAATAAATTCTTATTTACAAGCGAAAGCGTAACAGAAGGTCATCCAGACAAAATCTGTGACCAGATTTCTGACGCAGTCCTCGACGCAATGCTCGAACAGGACCCTATGTCCCGTGTTGCTTGCGAAACAACAGTTACAACAGGCCTCATCAACGTAATGGGCGAAATCACAACAAACTGCTACGTTGATATTCCAAAAATCGCTCGTCAGACAGTTCTCGAAATCGGCTATGACAGAGCAAAATACGGCTTCGACGGCACAACTTGTGCTGTTATCACATCCATCGACGAACAGTCCCCTGACATCGCACAGGGCGTTGACTCCTCTGAAGACGACAAGTCCACAGGCGCAGGCGACCAGGGTATGATGTTCGGCTATGCTTGCGACGAAACTCCTGAGCTTATGCCAATGCCAATCTCCATGGCTCACAAGCTTGCAAAGCGTCTCACAGACGTGCGCAAGGACGGCACACTTGCTTACCTCCGTCCAGACGGCAAGACACAGGTTACTGTTGAATACGTAGACGGCAAGCCAGTTCGCGTTGACACAGTTGTCGTTTCTTCCCAGCACTCCCCTGAAGTTACACTTGAACAGATCCGTGCTGATATCACAGAGCACGTTATCAAGGCTATCATCCCAGCAGAGCTTATGGATGAAACAACAAAGATTCACATCAACCCAACAGGCCGTTTCGTAATCGGCGGTCCTCAGGGCGACAGTGGTCTCACAGGCAGAAAGATTATCGTTGACACATACGGCGGTATCGGCCGTCACGGCGGCGGTGCTTTCTCCGGCAAGGA
>JAFYNW010000266.1 GCA_017547995.1 Clostridia bacterium
GTTATTTAAGACCAAGGGGAATGGCTCTCCTTCCAGCAAGGCGAGGGTTTATTTCACCTGTCATCCTGACGATTTTAACCTGTATTTTGAGCAGGTCTGCGAATATATTTTCAAGAGTCAGAACTGCGCTGTCTACTATACTGCCGATATGTCTGCGGTGATTGATGAAGCGGATAAAGTTACCGACCTTGAAAGCAACAACTTATTCATAGTGCCTGTAACGTTCAAGTTACTTTCCACACCTAATCGCGCGATGGACGATGATATTAAATTTGCCCTTAAAAAGCATATCCCAGTGCTTCCGCTGATGATGGAAAGCGACATTGATATGCTCTATTCCCGCCCTGATAAGTTTGGCGAGTTGCAGTATCTCTCCCCACTCAGCACAGACACAACTGAGGTTTCTTTTGATGAAAAGATGAAGAAATATCTTGAGTCGGTGCTTGTTTCTGACGAGATGGCAAAGCGTGTACGCGCGGCATTTGATGCGTATATTTTCCTCAGCTATCGCAAAAAGGACCGCAAGTATGCCAATCAGCTGATGCGTATTATTCACTCTAAGCCTGAGTGCCGTGATATTGCAATATGGTACGATGAGTTTCTCACTCCGGGTGAAAGCTTCCGCGAGAATATCGACAAGATTCTTGCAGACAGCAAGCTTTTCACTCTGCTTGTAACACCTAACCTGCTTGAAGACCATAATTTCGTTATGGACAACGAATACCCTGCGGCAGTCAAGTCGGGCATCGGCATTCTCCCTGCCGAAATGGAGGACACCGACAAGGCTATTCTTGCTGAAAAATATGCTAATCTCCCTGAAATATCCAATCCATACGATGACGAGGCTTTCAGAAATCGTCTTGTCGATACCCTTTCCAATCTTGCCATAAAGTCCAACGACAGCGACCCTGAGCATAATTTCCTCATCGGCCTTGCCTACCTTGACGGCATCGACGTGGAAGTCAACCGAGAAAGAGCCCTCGAGCTTATCACAATGGCGGCAGAGGCAGGTCAGGTTGATGCTATGCACAAGCTTCGCAATATGTATACCGATGGCGTTGGTGTACAACTAGATTACAGAAAAGCTCTTCTCTGGACTCAGAAGCTTTACGACTTCTACGATGAAAAATATCCTGAGAAAAATGCAGTAAATATTGCATCCGCCGAGCATCTTGCAAGCGCATTTGACAAGTGTGGTGAGTATGAGAAAGCTTGTGAATACCACAAAATTGCATGCGATATGGCTGTTGAGATTTTTGGTGAGGAGAGCGATGAATCGCTGAAGGCGCTCAACAACCTTGCTGTAGTATATGGTAAGATGGGCAAGCTTCAGCAGCAGCTTGAGCTTGTCGAAAAGGCTTATGCTGTTCTTTGCAGAACAGGCAAGGAAAACGACCACGATACTCTCGCTGTGCTCAGTAATCTTGCAGGTGCCTATTGTGCCCTCGGAAATTATCATAAGGCCTATGAGCTTTCTTACAAGGCTTATACAGTTGTACTCGAAACCGATGGCAAGGAAGGACATTTCTTTATACATATCCTGAACACTCTTGCTGTATCCGTCGCAAGGCTTGGACAGTATGAAAAGGCTATCGGCTACGTAACCGAGGCTTACGAGCTTATGTGTAATCTTAAGGGGGAAAATCATCCCGAAACCCTCACGATTCTCGATAATCTCTGCAACCTTTATTCTGTCTGCGCCGATTATAATAAGGCTATCGAGCTTGCAGAAAAGGCTCTGGATACAAGGCTGAGCGTTCTTGGTGAAAATCATCCTTATTCAATAAAATCCTTATCTCTGCTTGCCTCCCTGTACGATTCGGCAAAGGATTATGACCGTGCGTTACAGTTTGCAGAAAGGGCATACAATATTTCAGGAGAGCTTTTAGGTGAATCACATCCCCGCACGATTGACGCGGCAGCGGCTCTTTCAGATGCACATACCTCTCTTAAAAATTATGACAAGGCTATCGAATACAGAAATAAGCTAATCGGCATACAGCTTGAATCTTATGGCGAAAAGCATCCCGAGACGATAGGCTCGTTTGCGCAGCTTGCGCAGACTTATCTTCTGACTGAAAATTATGAAACCGCCCTTGAAATCTCGGAAAAAGTATACCGGTCGGCACTAGAGGTTTTTGACGAGCATCATTCTCAGCTTATTTTTTCCAGGCTTTTACTCGCCAGAATTTTTGTAAAGCTTGGGCGTCATGCGGAAGCGGCTGAGTTTTTCGAAAGCGTTGTTGCCTCGAGACGTATTGTTTTTGGTGACGACCATATTCATACGATAGACGTAATTTCCAAGCTTGCCGATACTTATCATACTCTCGGAATGCCCGAAAAAGAAGCGCCATTGCGCGAAGCAGAATATGCTTACAGAGCAAAGCATCTCGGCAAGAGTCACGAAAATACGTACAAGGCGCTCAACAACGTAATCAATCTCTATAATCAGCTTGGAAACTTTGAAAAGTTTGCCGCTTACGAGGAGCTGCTTTATGAGCTGACCTCTTCCGTTCTTGAAGAAACACATGAGACGAATATCACTGTCCTGAATAATCTGTCAATGGTTTACAGCAGCCTTAAAAAGCCTGAAAAGGAAGTTATTTACCGCGAAAAGCTTTTCAATGCAAAGGTTAAACTGCTTGGCGAAAAGCACGTGGACACACTCTCCGCAATGAGCAATCTTGCTCTCACTTACGGCGAGGCTGGTCAGCTCCGGAAGGAAGCTGAGCTGGAGGAAAAGCTTTATCCGCTCCGCTGTGAAGTGCTTGGTGATACCCACAAGGATACGCTTAAAGCCCTTAACAACTTCGCTTCGACCGTTTATGATATCGGTGATTATGCAAAGGCGGCTGAATTGTATGAAAAGCTTTACAAATCCCCGTCCGTTGCTCTTGCTGAGGCTGATTTATCCGACCTTACCGCTTTGGGCAATGCCACATTGTCCTATCGCAAGATGAAAAATCACGAAAAGGCCTGTGAGTTGTATGAGAAGCTTTATGAATTGCGCTATGCCATCAACGGTGCAACCCATGCTGACACCTTGCGTGCCCTCGACAGTTATGCTTTTGAGCTCGGTGACGTAAATCAGCACGAAAAGGCTGTAGAGATGTATCTCCGTCTTTATGAGGCCCGTCTGCAGACTATGGGCGATGATTATTACAAGCTTTCGCTTCCGCTTCATAACGCGGGCTTCAGCCTTCTTGAGCTTGGCAGATATGATGAGGCTCTCGATTTCTATACGAAGTCTTATGAGCTCAAGTTAAAGTCGATTGGTGAAAAGGATAAACGTACTGTTATGACACTGGTCCGCATCGGTGATACACAGCACAAACTGGGCAAAACTGCACAGGCTGTGGAGTGTTTTGAGAAGGCATATCAGATAAGGCTCGAAATCCTTGGCCCGGACCACGCAGATACCCTTGCAGTTAAAAACAAGCTTGATGAATTGAAGTAAAACAAAATCCCCATCGTTGATGGGGATTTTTTCTATATCTCGAGTTTTTCAAGCTCGGCGATGATTTCCTTTTGTCTTTCGTGGAAAAGCAATTCTTTATTATGTGCGAAATATTCCACGCAGCCGTAACGGCTGATAAATCGTGCGCCGTAGTAGCTGATTGTAAGCTCTGTGACGAGAATGAGCATTTCGTGGCCATCGCCAAAGACCTTTTCGCAGAACTTGAACAGGTTGGAAAGGCATTTTCCCGCCTTGTCGGCAAGCTTTTTAAGCTCCTTTGTTCTGCCGTCAAACTCAGCCTTGAGGATTTTGAATGCCTCGGCACCGTCTGCAGGCTCCTGCTTTTCAAGCAATGCATTCATTCTTTCAAGCTCTGAAATGGCACTCATATACGCGTATTCCCCGTCCTGAGAAAGTGATGAAGCGAGCTTCTGCTTTTGCATCGTATCCTTCATAGCCACAATCTGCTTATCAACGGCAGTCTTGCCATCTGCCTTCGGCTTTGCCAGGTCTGTACGGACGTTTTTAAGTGCATTAAGCAATTCTGTCTGGGTAAGCTCGGCAAGATTCACGTTGCGAAGCTCATCTGTAACTGCATCGAGCATAAGGCCGAGGAGGGCAAGACGCTCGTCAAATCGTGCATTCTTTGCTCTGTCCTCGATTTCAAGCGGTGCTTTGCCTGCAAGAATCTTATCCACCTGATAATCTGACTTGTATTTATTGAACAAATCGTAGTAGATGGCAAAATCCTTGGCAATTTTCTTATTCTGCAGATACTGTGCCACAAGCTTTTCGTCGACTGTGATATCGTGCATTTCATAAAGCTTAATCATATCACTCAGGTCACTCCAGCCTCGTGCTGTCACGAAGCTTTTGCCGTCGACTGTCGTTTCAATTTTATAGAAATCCGACTTTTTAATATCGAGATAGGTGATTATTGAAGCATGGATGCCCTTTTTATAGGCATATTCCTTCCATACGTCGTAATCAGGCTCAACGTCGATTCGCTTGAGTCTGTCCCACGTTACGACGTCAAACTCGCGGACAGAGTCATTGTATTCGGGCGGATTGCCGGCTGTGACCACAATCCATCCCGGCGGCACGCGATGTCTGCCGAAAACCTTGTACTGCAGAAACTGAAGCATCGCAGGAGCGAGAGTTTCCGAAACGCAGTTGATTTCGTCAAGGAAGAGTATGCCCTCCTTCATGCCCGTATTTTCCATCATATCGTAGACCGATGCGATGATTTCGCTCATCGTATATTCGGACACGCTGTATTCCACACCACCGTAGGTCTTTTTTTCGATAAACGGCAGACCAAGGGCAGACTGGCGTGTATGATGGGTCATGGAATAACTGACAAGTCCCACGCCAAGCTCAGCGGCAACCTGCTCCATTATGGCTGTTTTGCCGATACCCGGAGGGCCCATCAGGAAAACAGGGCGCTGTCTTTCCACAGGTATGAGGTAATTCCCAAAGCTGTCCTTGGTGAAATATGCCTTCATAGCATTCTGTATCTGATTTTTAGCCTCTTTTACGTTCATTTTAATTCCTCTTGCGTCTTTCGGTTTCTTCGTCCATCCATTTATAGAGCTTATGGATGTTTTCATAGAAATCTATGCCAAGACTGTTTTTTCTTTCGATTATTGGCTCGATGCGATGTCGCACACCGCCGTCAAAATAGCCGTGACCAAGCTCATAGACAATATTTCTGTCGTATATTTTCTGATTTACGCCTACGCAGAAATGCTCGATACGGGCGATATATCCGCCAAGCTCCTTGTATGCCTCCGACCGCGGATTTTGCGCTATGTCGGCAATATCAGAATGGCGGAAATGGTTGAGATAGTCGAAGGCCTGCTCCTGAAGCTGATTATATGCGTCTAAGGTTGCCTGCTTTCTGTCTCTCCGCGCTGTCCAGACGAAGGTATAGAAGGAGAATGCACCCGAAACCACCGAAATCACCAGAGCAACTACCGAAATAAATATTTCCATGCTCCACCTCTATGCATTGAACGGAGTTTTTTCCTTCAGCATCATAAGAAACTCACGCTCTGTCAGCACCATTGTGCCCTGAGCACGTGCTTTCATTATTGTACTGTCTTCTTCGTCAATCTGCATTGTTACCAATATATCGGTATCCTTGCCGAATCTTGCTGCATATACACCGCCAACTCCTTCGATAAACTCCTGGAATTGGACTCTTGGGAAGAAATCGTGTCCCTTAGGCAAAGCCTTGAGCTTGCCGAGGCAATATACCTTTTTGCCCTTGAGTGCTTCCCTGTCACATACGTCAAGCAAGGTTTCCATACCGATATCTATATAAGAAAGCGGCATTATAGTTGCAGACGGAAGTCCTGATCCGCCTACCGCACCATCGGAATAAACATAGTGCAAGCGGTTTGCGATATAATGATTATTGGTAAAGCAGCCCGTCGATTCGCCATGCGCTACAAGACGTCTTGCATTTCCGAGCGCATAGTCATTTATATTCACGTCTGCGAAAAATTCAAATGAATAAATGCCTGCGCCATAGAATGCTTTTTCGCCAATATGCTTCACCGCTGCAGGAATATATATTTCCTTAAGTTTTTTGCAATCCTTGAAACAGTTTTTGCCTATCTCTTTAAGTGTGGACGGCAGAGTAACCTTTTCAAGATTTTCACATCCGTTGAATGCATTGTCACCAAGGCGTACGTATCCTTCAGGAATTACGACCGACGTGATATTGAGATAATTTTCAGGAAGCTTTGCTGTGGCATTGGCGATTTCCGTAATGGCTGTGCCGTTAATTTCCGCAGGGAAAACAACCTCCGTATCACTGCCGAGATAGCGTGTCACCTGATTTGCATTATCCTTATGCGCCTTCCATTCTGCCTTAGGCTTTGCCGAAGAACTAAGCGAAAGACGCGTGCTCTGTTTTTTAGGTTTGCCCTGTGCTTTCGACTGTAATTCAAGCAAAAGTGCCTTCATATGAGTATCATTACACTTTTCAATCGCCTCATCTATAGCTTCACGCTTGATAAACCCAAGCTGACCATAGAATGAGACAGACTCGATATCATTATTTTCTACGCAGACAGCAAGAATCTTCTTCATACTGCGTTTGAGATAATCCTCGTAAGTCTTGCGCATATCATCGGAAAGGTCAACCGGATATCTGAGACGAAGCGTTGCCACCTCCATCTTTTCATCTGCATCCTTGAGGGAGGAATATGCCTCATCAATAGAAGCAAAGTCAAAGGAAGGATAATTCTTCCAGCCATTCACAACGGCTTCGCGGTATTTTGAATGAGTGCCATTGCTTTTGCCCATATATACCTTATAAAGCACTTCATCGGTCTCTGCGCTTATCACGCTTATCCAGCTGCGTGCACATTCCCATCTCTTGTCGAGGAAATCATATATGTATACCAGTTTTCCCGCGTCTGCTTTTACTGTGTCATATATCTCAAGTGACAGATTTTCGCATTTTTCAAAGGCCTGGTCGCCTATTTCACTGACAGACTTCGGCACACGGATATGCTTCAGGTCAGCGTGACCAAATGCATACGTGCCAATACTTTCCAGGCCCTCTGCCAGATGCATATCTTTCAGCATTATGCAGTTGCCAAATGCCCATGAGCCGATTGCTCCAATGCTTTCCGCATGGAATCTTTCCATTTTTTCACATTTCGCAAATGCATTTCTTTCGATTGTGCCTACATTTTTCAGCGATGCATTTTTCAAGGCAAGACATTCATAAAAGGCTGCTTCACCTATCTTCTTAACGCTGTCAAGCTCAATTTCCTCAAGGCTGAAGCTGTCCTCGAAAGCTTTCACGCCAATTTCTTCAAGCTCGTGATGCGCTATGATTTTTTTGATTCCCTGATTTCCTCTGAAAGCCTTAGGCGCAA
>JAFYNW010000267.1 GCA_017547995.1 Clostridia bacterium
GCGCCTGCTCAATATCTTCGGTTTTATAGCTGATAAATATATCTTTCATTACGTCACCTAATTGCCTCTGCCAAGGGCTTTGGAAGGCTTGTGGCCTTCTTCATCCTCGGAATAATACTGCATTTCATTTTCGCTGAGAGCAAGGAGCAGTATTATTACGAGGATGACGCAGGACATAAGCCTTCAAAGGCTCTCGGCAGAGGCAACTAAGACATACCGTTTGTAGGGGCCGGCTCCCCCGACGTCCCGTTTAATGGCACAACGTAACGCATGTTACAGATACTTACTTAAGGAGGATTCTCCGTGAAAGATATATTTATCAGCTATAAAACCGAAGATATTGCGCAGGCGCGGAAGGTGCGCGACCATCTTGAGCATGAGGGACTCTCTGTCTGGATGGCGCCCGACAGCATAACGGGTGGTGCAAGCTATGCGGCTGAAATTCCGCCTGCCATCGACAATGCAAAGGTCTTCGTCCTTATCCTGTCCCAAAAGGCGCAGGAATCCAGGTGGGTGCCTCGCGAGCTTGACCAGGCAATAAACGATGACAAGAAAATTATGCCTTTTATGATAGAGGATTGTCCGCTGAATTCCGAGTTCAAGTTTTATCTCACCAATATTCAACGTTATCCTGCCTTTGAAAATTACGATAAGGCGCTTAAAAAGATGACAGACGAGATAAAGCAGTATCTCGCTCCGCCAAAGCAGGAAGTGAAAATCACAGAGCCAAAGCCGAAAAAGGTGGAAAAGTCAAAGGCACCGAAAAAGAACAAGGGCAAAAAGATAGGCCTTGCAATTCTAGGTGTACTTCTTGCGGTTATCATGTGTACATTTGCTATGAATAAAATGAACACCCTTACTATCGCAGGCGAGGACGTCAAAAAGGACGAAACATCCCTTTACGTCTACAAAAAAGAGCTGAACGGTGACGATATAAACGCCATCGCACAGATGAATGACCTGCGCGTCCTCAGCTTTGAAGAATGTACCATAAACGCAAATGACCTTGGCGGCATCGTGAAGGAAAGTCTCCACAATATTTCCTTCGAAAACTGCAATCTTACAAAGGACCAGCTTGCCTCTCTCGACCTGAGCAAGTGTAAGCTGGGCTCGCTTGAGCTTACTGGCTGTGACCTTGATTCGCTCGATATCATCGCAGGTCAGGAGGAAAATCTCACAACTCTCAGAATCAGCGATACAAAGGTCAACGACCTTTCGATTCTTTCAGGCTTTACAAACCTCAATGAGCTTGAGGCGAATAACTGTAATATTTCTGACCTTTCACCCCTTGCAAACTGCACGGAAATCTCCGTGCTCAAGCTGAATGGCAATGAAATCGCATCTCTCAAGCCTCTTGAAAATCTCACCGGGCTTACCAAGCTCCGCGTTGCCAACAACAAGCTTACCTCACTTGAAGGCATCGAAAAGGCTATCGAGCTCAGCGAAATCGAAGCGGACGGCAATGAAATTGAAAGTCTTGACGGACTTGCAAACACAACCCTGCTCCGCGTGGTTTCCCTCAACAATAACAAAATCAGCGATATTTCCATTCTGGCAAAGTCGGCTGAAACGCTTGTGTATGCATATCTCGGCGACAATGCCATCGGCGATATAACTCCGCTTGAAAAATGCGGAAAAATCAAGTATTTAAACCTCGGCGGCAATGAAATCGCAGACTTGTCAGGCATTGAAAAGCTCATCGCAGTCGAGTCTCTCGACCTGTCACACAATGCGCTCGAGGGCAAGATTGCTATCAGAAATCTCCCTGAGCTCAGGTATCTTTCTCTCGCGGACAACTCCGTGACAGAGCTTGATGTATCTCTCAGGGACGAAATGCACAACGTCATTCTGCTTGACGGCAATCCGCTGACAAAGCTGACTACAGGCTATACACAGGGCTACAGAATGTTGACTCTCGGCGAAAATCAGCTTGACGATTATGCCGATATCTATAATTCCAAGGGCAGAATTATGCTCAATTACAGTGAAAAACTGGACTTTGACAAGCTGAAGGCGGCAGGGTATAATAAGATTACCCTCATCGGCGCGCCGCTTGACAAGCAGGTTGCCATCAAGGAAAAGCTTGGTGCAGGCATCGTTGAGTTTGCCGAAAAAGCAGAATATGACGTGAATACGATAATGCCTGACTTCACAAGAGGAATAGACTGGTAAGGTGAATTATGGAAGACAAATTTAATATAGTACAGCAGGCGAGAGCCGAATACAAGGAAGGCAGTGAGCTTTATTTCGGTGCCGAATCGGACGAAACCTCCAAGGCGCGTGGCTTCGAGCTTATCAAGTCGGCCGCACTGAAGCATCATCCTGCCGCAATGTACACCTATGGCGTGCTCATCGTCGGCGGCAGAGAGGAAACGGACAAGCCTGACAGAATTGACAGAGGCCTCGGCTATATATGGCAGGCGTCCCGAGCAGGTGTGCCGCAGGCACGAAAGACTCTCGACGATTACTGTAATGCACGATACAGAGCGGCATTTGCACGCAAGCTTAAAGTCATTCCGCCTATGCCTCTCGTTGGCTTTGACGGAAAGCCGATTAAGCTCAAGCGTATCAGCAAGCTTACGCCTATTGATATATGGCTCGACTACGTAAACGGGGAAAATATCCTTAATATCAGCGTGAATCTCGACTTTGTCGAAACGGAAACTGCTCTCCCTGACGAAGCAGGCTTCTGTCAGGCTGTAATTTCAGGCATCAGGGACTGGCAGGGTGAATACGTGGTTTTCGGCGGACAGAAACTGAAAGTACGTATAAACATCTCGACAGAGGACCGTCTTTTTGATAAAATATATATAGTGCCTATGACGAAGGACATCAACGACACAGCATCGAAGATGGCAGGCTTTATGGGCGGCAAACGTAAGGAGCGCATCGATTCCATCGTAAATCACAGACGCTCTGTGGCAGGCATCGGAATCCGCAAATGGTCCGTCCGCTCACGCAAGGTGATTATGGTGCAGAGCAGTACGGGCAGATTTGACGACCTTGCATATATCCGCAGTGTTGCCCGTCACGAATTCGGCCACGTGCTCGGTCTCGGCGACCTTTA